>DASUWA010000065.1 GCA_036378675.1 Acidimicrobiales bacterium | reverse complement strand
GCGAGACGGATTGCAAACTTCCTTCCCTACGCGCGCTTCGAGGTTCTCGACGGCGCCGGCCACCAGTTGATGCAGGAGCGCCCCTACGAGATCGCGTCGCTCCTGGACGAGTTCTCCAAGAGCGCGGACGTGGTCTCCAGCCCGTAACCGACGCGTGGTGGTTCGCAGACACGTCTGGGTGAGCGGCCGAGTGCAGGGGGTGTGGTTCCGGCAGTCTTGCGCGGAGGTTGCCAAACATCTCGGTGTAACCGGTTGGGTGCGCAACCGCCCTGACGGGCGAGTCGAAGCAGTGTTCGAAGGGGACGAGACCGTCGTGGAGGAGATCGTCACCTGGTGCTACCAGGGCCCTCCCCGCGCGGTCGTCAGCGAGGTCGAGGTGGTATCCGAGGATCCCGAGGGATCGGTCGGGTTCTCAGTCATTTAGGGGTTATTTACGGTCCTCGCCGCCCTGTTTCCGCGATCTCTCGCGACACCACTTCGCGCGCTCGGAGGGATTCGAACCCCCAACCTTCTGATCCGTAGTCAGATGCTCTATCCATTGGGCTACGAGCGCTGGGAAGTTACGATTCTACCAGCGAAGCCAAAGAGGCCCACCCGGGACAAAACCCCCGTTCGGAGCGGGAATTGCCCCGAACTTCAGGTTTACGCGGGGTGAACCCCAGGCTAAGGTCTCCCGTCGACTGATGCCGAGGGCGGTGTCTCAGCCGGGCGGGTGGTGCGCGGCCGGGGCCCAAAGGGAGGTCTTGAATATGGTCGCAGTCCGCCAGGTCGCCGACGAGTTCCGCGGGTCCTCAGCCGGAGGGGACAGTCCGGGGAGGCGAATCCCCCAGAAACGGGGGGACCGAGACAGACCAGCGAAGCGCACGGCGCTCATGCGGCGCCGGCGCACCGTGTTGATCTGCGCGGCCATCGCGGCGTCACTCGCGGTCGCCGCCCTCGGGTCGGGGTCTGGTGCCGTCTGGGCAGCTTTCGTGGTCGTGATCTTTGCCGGCGCCGGCTATCTCGGGCTGCTCCATCGCTTGCGCCGGATAGCAGCCGAGCGCGAGTTCGCCGCGATCCTCGGCTCCTCGCTCGTCGACGTAGTGACGCTCGGCGACATCCCGGGCCTCGGAGCCGCATCGGGCGAGGCGCAGGCGTCCGGCGCGACCCCGAGTCCCTCGTCGCTGCGGCAGGCGTTGGCGGTCGCCCACTTCGTGGTCGCCAGCCTCGCGGGGTGGGCGCTGTCCCCACTGGTGTTCGCTCTCACCCTGTTGATCGGGGAGAAGCCCAAGGACTCGACCGGTCAGCGCTGGTTGGCCGCCCTGCAGGCGGCTCAGCAACGCATGAAAGAACAGTCCCTCAGGACGATCGCCGTGTCGGCCGCTACCACCGCGAGCGTCACTGCCGCCGGCACGGTTGCGGTGTTCGGCGGAGCGGGTGTTGCGTCGGCGGCGAGCCTGACCGCGAGCGCGGCGATCCCGGCCGGTTCCTCGCTGTCCTCTGGCGTTCCGCTGGTCGCCGCTGTACCGCAAACGACTTACCGCGTGGTCTCGGGCGACACGCTCTCCGGGATCGCCGCCCGGTTCGGGACCACCGTCGCCGTCCTGACATCCGCCAACCGGATCTCCAATCCGGACCTCATCTATGCAGGCCAGGTGATCAGCGTTCCTGGCGGATCGGCCCCCGCGGCTACGGCCGGCGGTGGGACCTACACCGTTGTGGCCGGGGACACCCTGAGCAGAATCGCCGCTCGCTTCGGTACGACGACCGGAGCGCTCGCTGCAACCAACGGGATCGCCAACCCGAACCTGATCTACGTCGGTCAGGTGCTGAAGGTCGGCGGAGGAACCGCTAACACGAACGCGACGCTCACGTCTGCTCCTAGGCCGGACCCGGCCCCCGCGCAGGCGCCGGCGCCGGTAGTCAGCTCGGCCGGCCAGGTCGCCGCACAGGAGGCGTTGGCCCAAGTCGGCAAGCCCTACCAGTGGGCAGGTTCCGGGCCGAACGCGTTCGACTGCTCAGGCCTGGTCATGTACTCGTGGGCTCATGCTGGAGTGTCCCTGCCGCACTACTCGGTGGCCCAGTACCAGGACAGCGCCCGGATCGGCGAGTCTGAGCTGCGCCCGGGCGATCTCGTTTTCTACAACAACGGCAGCGGCGCCCAGCCCGGGCATGTCACCATCTACGTGGGCAACGGGCAGGTGGTGACCGCCGACTCACCGGGTACTTACGTGCGGGTCGTTCCGCTCGACTGGGACGGGACGCCGATGGGATTCGGGCGAGTCGGCTAAGCGGCATCGCAGGGGCGTTCCGCCTCGCTTTGGGCGTGACTTCGCGGTTTGGGAGTGGATTTCGACCGCAAGGCGTCGAATCCGACACCCAAACGCAACTTGTCAGGCCCAGACGGCTGGGCAGCGCGGCCGGCGGGGCGGCGTGACGGTCTACCGGCCCCTGACCGGAAGAGTGCGTGACGTTCGCGCGGCCGGCTAGCCCTTCTTCGCGGGAACCGTGGTGGTCGTAGAGGTAGTCGGCGGTGGCGGCGCCGGCATCGAGAAGACGATCGTCTTCGTGGCCAACTGAGTCGCCGAACCCGCGGCCGGGGTGACCGTCACTGTCAAGGTGACCGGGACACCCTGCGGAGGGTTGAGCGGACCGAGGTTCTCGATGGTGTGAGCCTGGCCCGGTACCAAGTCGACGAAGTCCTTCGCCGACGCGGCGCCCGACGAAGGCGAGATGGAAGCGGTCACCGTCAGGTTCCGCTCGGGCTGGTTGCCGGTATCGGCGACAACGATGGTCACGGTGATGGCTCTCGCGTCGGGCAACACTTCAACCGAGCCCTGACCGCTCACGGGTGACGGCGTCGTCGTGACCGCGTAGACGCTCACCTCGTGAAGCGGCGTGCTGCTCGCCGAACTGTGCAGGCTCGCAAGGAACACCTGCGCCGTTTGGGGCTGGTAGGGACCGTTGCTGCCAAGCCACTGAGACTCTGGCATCGTCACACCCACCTTGGGAATGGTCGACGAAAACAGCCGGTACGCCTGATCGGCAACCTGGAGGTCGTTGCCTGCCGTTTGCAGTTGACTGGCGTTATCACCAAGCGGGGTAACGGAACTCAGCGTCTGTGCGATCGCTCCCTGGATGAGCGACGAGGCCTGGCTCCGGGCAAGGAGGCACGCTTCGAGCAATCCCGCCGAACCAGCGAGGTTCGGTGGCGGACGCAATGCCACGACCTGTTTGTAGGCGGTGCTCGCACCGGACGCCACCTGATCGACGAGCGCGGTGACCTGGGCCGGCTTCATCGTGAGACCATTCGCCCACAACTGGTCCAGCTGCACGCCTTCGGTGTTGGATGTGGCGATAACAGGAAGCACCCGATCAACCCATGCGCCCGCAGCGAGTTGCTGCCCCGGTCCCGGCGAACGCGCATGCAGGGACGCGTCGACCAGCAGAACCACCAACGTGATCACGATTCCGACGAACAACCACCGCGCTCCGGCGCCGCGGCGCGCTGACCGGCCAGCTAGCGCCATACCGGCCTTACGATAGCGATCATGCGATATCGGCAATTGGGCCGAACAGGCCTGACGGTCTCGGAAGTGGGCCTTGGATGCAACAACTTCGGCGGTCGCCTCGGTCTGGAGGAAACGAGAAACGTAGTAGACGCGGCGATCGATGAAGGGGTCACGCTCCTCGATACCGCGAATAGCTACGGAAATCGGGGCGGCAGCGAGACCCTTCTGGGCGAGGTGCTGAAGGGGAGACGTGAGCAAGTAGTGCTCGCAACCAAGTTCGGATCGGACATGGGTGAGGGCCCGAACGTCGCCCGCGCCTCAAGGTGGTACATCCGCCGTGCGGTCGAGGCGAGCCTCAGGCGCTTGCAGACCGACCACATCGACCTCTACCAACTGCACCTTCCAGATGGCACGACGCCCATCGAGGAAACGCTCGATGCGCTGAGCGACCTCGTGCACCAAGGCAAGGTTCTCTACGCCGGGTCATCAAATTTGTCGGCCTGGCAGGTGGTGGAAGCCGAATGGACCGCCCGCGCCTCCTCGGGTTTGGAACGGTTCGTGTCGGCGCAGAACCACTACAACCTGTTGAACCGCAGAGCGGAGCGGGATCTGCTGCCGGTGTGCCAAAGCTACGGCGTTGGTTTTCTCCCATACTTCCCGCTGGAGAGCGGCCTGCTGACGGGCAAGTACAGGCGGGGCCAAGTGAGCCCCGACGGCACGCGCCTCTCCGGCAACCCGATCGGCGACGACACCTACGACAAGCTGGAGTCCTTTGAGGGTTTTGCCAAGGAGCGGGGACGCACCCTCCTCGAGCTTGCGTTCGCGGGCATTCTGGTGCGCCCGGCAGTGTCATCGGTCATCGCCGGCGCAATGTCCCCCGAGCAGGTAAGGGCAAACGTGAGGGCCGGGGAATGGCAGCTGGCCGGCGACGACCTGGTGGCCTTCAACCAGCTATAACCGGGGCGGCGCCGCTCGCTAGTCGAGATCCTCGGTCAGAAGCTTGAGTACGGCAGCCGTGTCCGACAGGTCGTCCAGAACTACGTCCGCTCCCAGTGGCGCCAGCTGGATTGCGGGGTAGCGCCCCGTGCCCACGAGCAGGCACCTCGCGCCGGCGGCTTCGGCGCACTCGAGGTCTCGCGGTGTGTCGCCGATGACCCAAGCGTCTGCGGGAGAGAGGCGGACGCCGTATACCTGTTCGACTCTCTCCAGAGCGACTGGCACTAGAAGGTTCCTGTCCCAGTGGTCGCTCCCGTAGGCGCCAACCTCCAGGTCGAGCCACGGATCGAGCCCCCAGGCCGCCACCTTCAGCCTTGCGTTGGCGCGAATGTTCCCGGTTACGAGCGTGGAGACCACCCGGTCATCAGCGGAAAGCTCGGCGAGTAGGTCCGCGACGCCCGGGCAGGCGTACCCGCCCGCGGCGAGCTCACCCGCGCCGGCGGCGTCTGCCAAGTGCGCTTCGACGCTGTCGAGAATCGAGCGGACCAGCTCGTCCCCCTCCTCGACCTCCAGTTGATCGAGGTACTCGCGAACGATCTGGGGATCGGTCTTGCCGCTCATCCCCACCCGGGTGGCCGGCCGCAAGCCGAGAATGCTTTCGAGGGCCAGGTCGAAAACCGCCGCGCCCAGATCGCCCGCCCTCACCAGGGTGCCGTCAACGTCCCAGAGCAGGAGCCGGCGAATCATTCGAATCACGGTACCGGCGCCTCCCACCAAGTTCGCGTCGAACGACCGTCCACCCCTGGGGCAGACTGCGTCTGGTGAACATCCAACCCGTGCGCATGACCGAAACGCCCGAATGGAAGGCCCTTTCGGAGCACCACCGCGAGCTGGCCGACGTCCATCTCCGAGACCTCTTCTGCCGGGATCCTGACCGCGGAACCGAGCTCTCTCTCCAGGTGGGCGACCTGTACCTCGACTATTCGAAGAACCGCCTGACCAAGGAGACCATCCGGTTGCTCGTCGCTGCAGCCGAGCGGTCGGGCCTGCGTGAACGGATCGATGCGATGTGGGCCGGAGAGCACATCAACGTCACCGAGGACCGGGCCGTGCTGCACGTCGCATTGCGAGCACCCCGGGACGAGACGGTCGTCACCGAAGGCCACAACGTCGTCCCTGACGTACACGCGGTCCTCGACAAGATGGCTGCCTTCTCGGAGAGGGTGAGGGCCGGTGAGTGGCGCGGCCACACAGGTGAGCCGATCAGCACCGTCATCAACATCGGTATCGGCGGCTCAGATCTCGGGCCCGCGATGGCATACGAAGCGCTCACCGACTACGTGGAGCCGCGCATCGAATGCCGGTTCGTTTCGAACGTCGATGGTTGCGACATCTATGAGGCAACCAAGGATCTCGACCCCGCCACGACTCTGTTCGTCGTGAGCTCCAAGACGTTCACGACGCTGGAGACGATCACCAACGCGAACTCCGCCCGCGAGTGGTTGATCGCCGGCCTGAAGGAGGAGTCGGCGGTGGAGCGACACTTCGTCGCGGTGTCGACGAACAAGGAGAAGGTCTCCGAGTTCGGCATCGATCCGGAGAATATGTTCGTCTTCTGGGACTGGGTCGGCGGGCGCTACAGCTACGACTCGGCGATCGGGTTGTCGCTCATGATCGCCATCGGCGCGACCGCGTTCGCAGAGATGCTCGAGGGCTTCCACCTGATCGATGACCATTTCCGCAGCGCACCCTTCGACCAGAACCTTCCGGCTCTGCTCGGTCTCATCGGGATCTGGTACATCAACTTCTTCGGCACCGAAACTCACGCGGTACTTCCGTACAGCCATTACTTGGGTCGCTTCCCATCGTACCTGCAGCAGCTCGACATGGAAAGCAACGGAAAAAGTGTCACCCTCGCAGGGGAGCCCGTCGACCTTTCAACCGGGCCCGTGGTGTGGGGAACACCGGGGACCAACGGGCAGCACGCTTACTACCAGCTGATCCACCAGGGGACTCGCCTCGTACCCGCCGACTTCATCGGTTTCGTCGATTCCAATCACGAGCTAGGTCCTCATCAGGACTTGCTCACTGCGAACTTCCTCGCGCAGACAGAAGCGCTCGCGTTCGGCAAAACGCGCGAGCAGGTCGAGTCCGAGGGCGTCCCGCCGGCGCAGGTTCCGCATCGCACGTTTCGGGGGAACCACCCGACCAACACGATCCTCGCTCCGAAACTCACGCCAAGGGTGCTGGGCGAGCTGGTCGCTACCTACGAGCACAAGGTTCTGACCCAGGGGGTCATGTGGGGGATCAACTCGTTCGACCAGTGGGGTGTCGAGCTAGGCAAGGCGCTCGCCCAGAAGATCGTTCCGCAGCTCACCTCGGACGCCGACCCCGACCTCCAGCACGACAGCTCCACGAACGCACTGATCCGCCGCTATCGGGTAGCTCGCGGCCACGGCTAACCGTGAATGGGCCCCTGGCGCTGTGCCAGCGGGCGGGCATCACGCCCACAATGCGCGGCGAGTATCTCGGCGACGATGGCCAGAGCCACTTCCGGTGCTCTCCGACCTCCGAGGTCGAGACCGATCGGCCGGTGGATCCTGTCGATGTCGGACTGCTCCACGCCTGACTCGAGTAGCCGCTCGGTTCGCCGGGCCTGCGTTGCGCGCGACCCGAGCGCGCCGACGTAGGCGGCTCCACCGCGAAGGCCCGCGGCAAGCGCGGGGCTGTCGACGTGAGGGTCGTGGCTGAGCACGATGAGGGCGCCGGTATCGCCGGCCCAGTCGAGCAACTCACCGAGTTGGTCGTCTGCGGCAGTGCACGATCGCGTCTCCCATCCGAGAAGATCCGCCTGTGCCCGGATCGCCTCCACTAGCTCGCCGCCTCCCACGACGACCAGCCGAGGCTCCGGCACCCACGCCTCGATCAGGTACTCGTGCCCGGAGTGCTCGACGCGGCGGCGATCCGTGCGGCCGGCGGCAAGCATCGATGCCGCTTCCCCGGTCAGTTCGATTGCGGCGTCGTGATCCCACGAGCGGCCTTCGCGATCGACCACCCAAGCCGGCGACGCCCCATCGAGTGGCGTAATAAGCGCTGCTGGCGCACGCGCGAACAAGAGCTGCCAGAGCCGGCCGGGAATGACCGAAGCCGGTTGAAGCAGGAGATGCGCTCGGCCCCCACAGGCGAGACCCGCCGAAGCGGCCTGCTTGTCGTGAATGTCGAGCGTCAGGGAAGTCACCGACGCTTCCTTTCCAGAAAGCAATGAGCTCGCTGCGTGCTTGAGCTCCTCGTTGCCCAGTCCCGCGAGCAGTGTGCCGTGGAGTGAACCGGTGTCGTCCACCGCGACAAGATCGTCACCGGGCCTGGTGGAGAAGCCCTCGATCTCGACGATCCTCGCGACGACAGCCTGGCGTCCTTGATCTGCTTGCCGGCGAAGCACCTCGACTGCTTCCTGCATGTGACCACCTCCTGACGCAGAGGCTACGCCCGTGCTGCGGGGTACCTTTTTCCGTATGGCGACCAGGAAGACAGCGCTGATCGTTGTTGACGTCCAGCAGGACTTCTGCGAGGGGGGGAACCTCGCTGTTCCCGGCGGGGAGGCGGCCGCAGTCGCCATCAGCGACCTGATCGAGTCGGCTCGCGACGCGTACACCTTGGTCGTGGCGACGCGCGACTGGCACGTCGACCCCGGCGGTCATTTCGCACCCGAGGGCACCAAGCCCGACTTCGTCGACAGCTGGCCGGTCCACTGCGTCGCCGGAACGCCGGGAGCCGAGTGGCATCCCGATCTTCGCCTGCCGGAAACGGCCGTGGTCGTTTCGAAGGGGGAGCACGCGGCCGCCTACAGCGGGTTCGAAGGTGTTACCTCTGACGGTCGCTCGTTGAAGAAGGTGCTCCGGCAAGAGGAAGTAGCCGGTGTCGACATCGTGGGCATCGCGACGAGCTACTGCGTCAAAGCCACCGCCCTGGACGCGGTCAAGGCGGGCTTCTCGACGCGGGTCCTTGCGCCTTTGACCGCCGATGTCGACTCCGCGGTGACGCCGACCACTCTGGAGGAGCTCGCGAGGTCGGGAGTGAAGATCGCCGGCTGAGGAGTTCAGAGGGGCGGTCGCCGTTCAGCCCAAGGAAGTTCCTGCTCGAGTTGGGCTGCCAGCCGCAGAATGGTGACCTCGTCCCAAGGGCCGCCCACCAGCTGAACTCCAACCGGAATGCCAGCAGGCGTCATGTGCGTCGGAACCGAGATCGCCGGCTGACCGGTCATGTTGAAACCCGACGTGAGGACTGCCATCTGAAACACCTGCATCGCGGGCAGGCCCGTCTCCGCACCCGCGTGGACCGCTGCAAGGACTTCTCCCGCGCGCGGCGGGAGAATCGTCATCGTCGGCGTGAGCAGAACATCGAAGTCGCGGCCCCACTGCGCGGTGATGTGCCGGGTGAATCGCTGCAAGTCATGGACCCCTTGCACGTAGGCGAGGCTGTCAACGGCCAGCGCTGCAGCTCGGTTCACCCGGATGTGCGGCTCGACCTTGGTCCAGTCGACGTCGTAGTCGGCCAGGCCGCTGTTGACCACCTTGAGGAACGCGGCCATGAACTCGTCCGGCACCTCGTAGCTGACTTCGTCGACGTGGTGGCCCAACGTTTCGAGTGCCGCTCCGGCCTCACGGGCGGCGACCGCGCAATCCTCGTCGAGGGTGAGCCGCAACGGCGGTTCGTCGAGCAGCCCGATCCGCAGCTTGCCCGGTTCGGCGCCGACCTCCTCGACGAAGGGCCTCGAGGGGGCCGGAGCGTTGTACCACTGGCCCAAGTCGGGACCGCAGGTGACGTCGAGGATTGCGGCGGTGTCGGCCACGTCCCTGGTAAGGAAACCCTCGACTGACCCGCCTTCCCAGGAGTTCACCCGAGTCGGAATCCGGCCGCGGCTCACCTTCAGGCCGACCAGGCCGCAGCACGACGATGGGATCCGGATCGAGCCCCCTCCGTCGTTGCCGTGCGCGACGGAAAACATCCCCGCCGCAACTGCGGCGCCCGCTCCCCCGCTGGAGCCCCCGGGAGTGTGGTCGAGGTTCCACGGGTTGCGGGTAATTCCGTAACGGTCGTTCTCCGCCACGGTGACCGGGCCGAGTTCAGGTGTATTCGTCCGTGCGGTCAGGATGAAACCGGCTTTCTGAAACGCTCCGACTATCAGCTCCGATTCGTCCGAGGGCTTGTCCGAAGCCGCCCATGAGCCGTAGGTGACCGGCCATCCAGCGACGGGAGTCAGGTCCTTTATCGGGATGGGAACTCCATGGAACGGCGGAAGATCGTTCCTTTCGCGGTGGACCACCTCGTCCGCCGCCTTCTTCGCCAGCCGGCGGGCGTCGTCGTCGTTGCGCCAAACGATCGCGTTCACCCGATCGTCGACCTCGTCTATGCGGGCGAGGCTGGCGTCGAGAAGCTCGACCGGGCTGATCCTTCGATCCTTGATCGCTGCTGCCAGCGACCGAGCCGTGGCATAGCGGAGATCGTCGAAGTCTGCCTTGTCTGCGTCCGCCTTCCCTGGGCCTGCCTTCCCTGGGCCTGCCTTCCCTGCGCCTGCCTTCCCTGGGCCTGCCTTCCCTGCGCCTGTCTTCTCTGGCATCACCGCCGACGTTAACGACTGCGATTGATTACCGCTTCGCCGGCGGCAAGGGCCGGTCTGCCTCCTAAACTCGGGTGGATGGAGAACCGGGCGGAGCGCAGAGCACCGTGAACGGGGGTGCGCTGTTCTTCGCGGTCTTTCTAGCCTGCGCCGTGGAGGCGGTCGAAGCGACGACGATCGTCCTTGCGGCGGGAACCGCACGGAGCTGGCGGGCGGCTTTGCAGGGAACCGGCGCCGGTCTCGCTCTGCTGGCGGTCATCATCGCAGCTCTGGGCCCGGCGCTGTCCGCGATCCCGTTGCGAGGCCTACGCGCATTCGTAGGCGGGCTGCTGCTCATACTCGGGCTTCAGTGGCTACGGAAAGCCGTGTTGCGAGCGAGCGGCCACAAGTCTCTCCGCGACGAAGAGAAGGCCTACGAGAGGGAAGTCGCCGCTGCCCGCAACGCGACGCATGAACGGAGAGGGATAGTCCCGGATTGGTACGCGTTCGTGTTGTCCTTCAAGGGCGTGGTTCTCGAGGGACTGGAAGTGGTGTTCATCGTCCTTACCTTCGGGGCCAACCAGCACGACATCCCGCTGGCTGCGATTGCCGCGATCAGCGCGGCGGCGGTGGTGGCGGCGGTCGGGTTTGCGGTGAAGGCGCCGTTGTCGCGGGTTCCGGAGAACACCTTGAAGTTCGTGGTTGGCGTGATGCTCACGTCCTTCGGGATGTTCTGGGGTGCCGAAGGGGCCGGCGCACACTGGCCGGGCAACGACGCGGCCCTCCTGGTCATCATCCCGGGTGTGGCCCTTTATTCTCTGGGCCTGGCCGCGTTGCTGCGGCAGAGCGCTCCGGCAGACCATGGACCCGCCGGCGCCAACGGGGAACGGGCGCTTTCGGAGTCTGCTCCGGCGCCCTTGTCAGCGTCTACGGGCGGAGGCCGTTGATGCGACCGCCTGCACGGGTGTGGAGAGCGGCGCGAGGGTTCTGGGCGTTCTGGTACGACTTCGTCATCGGCGACGACTGGCGGGTTGCCGCAGGCGTGGTCGCGGGCCTGCTCGTAACGTACGGCGTTTCGCAAACGTCGGTCCCGGCGTGGTGGATCGCCCCGTTGGGGGTGATTGCCTTTCTCGGCATCAGCCTGTGGCACGCGACCCGGCCGGCAAGGCGCGAGGTCGCGAGGCGGCGCAGCGAAGCCGCTGGCCGGCCTTAGTCCGCCCTAGTGCCCGCCGGCCTTACCCGGTCCGCCGGCGCTAGGGCTGGTGACCCCGCCGGCTGAATTGGGGTTCGAGGCTCCGTCGGA
Organism: Acidimicrobiales bacterium; assembly: GCA_036378675.1. Classification (NCBI taxonomy): domain Bacteria; kingdom Bacillati; phylum Actinomycetota; class Acidimicrobiia; order Acidimicrobiales; species Acidimicrobiales bacterium. The sequence goes on along the minus strand of DASUWA010000065.1, from coordinate 52,506 downwards.
GCCAGCACTATTGCTGGCGGAGTTGACGCCGTTCGAAGAATGAGTGCCGGAATTACCCGGGCTGGCGGGCTTGCCGGGGGGCGCGGTGCCGTTCTGGGCCGGGTTGTTCTGGGCTGGGCCGCTGTTACCGGGGCTGAACCTGGCAAGGTAGGTGTTGCACCAGGCGACGGTGGCGGCGACAGACGCCTCGGTGCCGTTGCCGGCGTCCTTGCGCAGGTCGGTGAACGCCGTGGAGTTGTTCTCAGGCGGGGTCGCGGTCGAACCGCCGCCAGGCGAGGTGTTCGAGTTGTGTGCCAGGAATGCCCGGCACAGCCCGATCACCGCGTGGAAGTTCGCCGGGCCCGTCGTCGGGAGGTTGAGCGGATTGGTGCTGTTGAGATTCGGGTTGGCCTGTGTCGTGTTGCCGGAGCCGGTGGTCGTTGACGTCGTCGACGTGGGGTCCGACCCTGTTGTGTTGTGGCTGGACCCGTGGGACGCGGAATTGGACGTCTGGGTGGGCAGGCTGCCGGTGGCCGCGGCCGCCGCGGCTCCTGCGCCGAGAACTGCTGCTGCGGTGATAGCGGCGGCGCGAACCGTCGCGAGCTTGGAAACCATTCTCCTCCTCCGGTGCGATCCAGGCCCCAAGGGCGCCAGAACAGGATTCGAGATGGCTGCAACCGCCATCGACACGACGCTCTGCTCGTTTGCCAGCTCGGCGCCGCTCGCCGGCGCCTGGGCAGCCCGAACAACCCTGGCTACCTGCTCGTAGCCGGGAGGCGCATCGTCGGGCGACACGGAGCCGGACAGAATCCGGTCAGCGGTGTGATCGTCGATCGGGGCGTCGATGGGGGGCTTGGCCATCTCGTCCATGTCAATCGCGTCCGGACATCACGGTGTTAACGCCTCAAGAAGGAAATTTTGCTCAGCCAGCTTGCGCAGCGCCTTGTGCTGGAGGCCCCTGACGGCGCCGGCCCTCTTGCCGACAATCCCGGCGACCTCGTCCACGCCGAGCCCACCCAGGATCCTGAGAAGGACCACCTCGGCCTGGTCCTGAGTGAGCGCCGAGGCGATCAGCCCGGCCGCGTGCTGAGCGGTCAGCGACTCGACGGCCTGCGATTCGACGCCGCCCGGGTCGGTGTGCCCCGCATCGACCTCGGCGGTGGGTTCCGCCGGCGGGCGGCGGGCGGCATCACGCCAGTGCTGCACCAGACGGCGGTGTGCGATGGTGAACAACCAGGCCCGGAAGGCGTGCTCGCCCCCGTCGAAGGTCGACAGGTTGCGAGCGGCGCCGATCCAGGTCTCCGCCGCCAGGTCCTCGGACTGGTCTGGTACACGAGAGGCGAAGTAGCGCAGGAGCTGCGGGTTGAGGCCCCGGTAGAGCGCGGAGAAGGCCCACTCCTCGCCCAGCTGGGCGGCGTGGAGCACGATCGGAAAGTCATCGCCCGGCATACCGGTAGACATCGTTACCAGTTATCGGCAGCGGCCAACCGCCGGCGGAGGTAAAACCCTGAGGTTCTGCCGCCACCGGCGGTCAATGCCTGCCGCGTGCGACCGTGCGGGTTAGAGCGGGTGGATCTTAGGGTTCCACCCCGTTCGAACCGGTTGCAGTTCCTCCTACGACCGGGGAGTTGAGATGGATGGCTCCCGTGGACCCGAAGAATGCGGCGTCCCCGAAGTTGAACACTCCGCCGTCACGGGCGAACAGCCAGTAGCCGTTGCCGTCCGGCGTGGCAGCCATGCCGACCACGGGCTGGTTCAGGTGGGTTGCACCCTTCGAGCCGAAGAACTTGGCGGTCCCGAATGTGAAGACCCCGCCGTCCGCGGCTACCAGCCAGTAGCCGTCGCCCTTCGGAGTAGATGCCATACCCACGACAGGAGCGTTCAGGTGCATCGCCCCGGTGGAACCGTGGTAGCCGGCGTCCCCGAAGTTGAACACTCCGCCGTCCTTGGCCACCAGCCAGTACCCCAGGCCGTCCGGAGTCGGAGCCACGCCGACGACCGGCAGGTTCAGGTGGGTGCCACCCTTCGAACCGAAGAACCCGGCGTCGCCGTAGTTGAATATGCCCCCGTCGGATGCGGCGAGCCAGTAGCCCAGGCCGTTCGTTCCGGGTGTTCCGAAAGGCCCGGTGGGTACCGGCGTCTCGGCTATCCCGACAATTGGAGCATTGAGGTGGATCCCGGAGGCCGACCCGAAGTCTGTGGCGTCACCAAGCGGATAGACACTGCCGTCAGCTGAAGCCATCACGTAGCCGCCCTGGTCCCGGGTCTGAGTGATCCCGACAACGGGCGACGCCGGCGGCGAAGCTCCCAACGAGTCATGGAAACCGGCATCCCCGAAGTTGAAGATGCCACCGTCGCCGGCGGCCATCCAATACCCCTTGCCCGGAACGGGCTGGGTGTACAGGAGCGTCGTGCCGTCGAACTGGTTGCCGGACTGGGTCGTGTGGGTCACGTGCCAGTCCTGCCAGATTCCGACGTCCTGGTTGGTGAAGAAGTTGTTGTTGATGGTTGTCATATCCAGGACCGGGGTGACGGGCGCCGGAATGTCGTTCACCTCGAGCGCTATCGCGTCCGTCGTCGGGGCACCGTTCACCGCAGCCCAGTTGTTGGAGTCGAGATAGTTGCCGGTGATCGTCGTGTTGGTGATCGAGTCGTGGGGCGCATTCGAGTGGACGGTGATGCCGCTGAGGAAGCTCTGAACGATCACGTTGTTGGACAAGACCGTTCCGTCGATGACTGCACCAGCAGCATCGGTGGCCACGACGATCTGGCCGATGACCGGTCCATTGGGCCCGAACTGCCCTCGGTGCCCGGTGATGGTGTTGTCGCTCGCGGTGATGCTGTGGAGGCCCGCTCCGGGTATATACGCCTCGAGGACGATCGCGCACCCGTTGAAGTTGTCGTGAACGTCGTTGTGGGAGATGATGTCGCCCGACGATGCGGAGTTGGCCGCGGGCCCGGCCAATGCAGCCGGATCCATGCTCCCTCCCTCGTCGGTGACCCCGATCCCGCCGTCGGCGATGTTCCCGAAGACGGAGTTCGCCGAGACCGTCGATCCGGTGACGCCGACGAGCATGATCGCCTTGTCGGTTTTGATAGCAGCATGTGGGTTGACGCCGTTACCGTTGACCGTGCTGTTTTGAATGGTCAGCCCGGATACCTGCTCGGCCATGATCCCGTGGTCGTTGGCCCCGGTAACGGTGATGCCGGTGATCGTTACATTGTTGGCACCCGGTGCGACGTAGATCCCCAAGTCGCAGCCGGTGGCGTCGAGAGTTCCGTTGCTGCCGCCATGAGCGTTGATGTAGCCGGCGTCGACCAACTGGCCTGCTGTCGATACCACGACTGCGGCGGTCAGACCGTTCAATGGAAGGGCCGCGGAGCATATTGGACCTGCGGAGGCTGCTTCACCCCCCGCCGTGACCCCTAGTCCGACCACCGGACCCGTCACTGTCGCGAAGGCCGCGCCAACGAGCACGGCACGCCTGAACAGACCCCGACGTATCATTTGCTACCCCTTTCCCTCCCGGTGTGGCTGCGCGGTGGAACCGAGCAACGCCGGTTTTCCTACCACCGCGATTTCGCCCTCGCAACGATCTGTGCCCGATTGTGCGGGTGGCCACGCGCGCTTCGGGCGGAAAGCGGCTTTTGTTTGAGGGCTCCGCCGGCGGGCCGGTCCGAAGGGGCAAAGGGCCGACTCCGCCAGCGGAGTTGGAGAACCTTATCGGTTGCTCGCGGTTTTAGCAGGACACGGAGTGGGGTCCCACGGCTGGTTTTGGTCCGACGCGGCACTGGGTTTCTGCCCGCCGGGAGTCGGGACCGAAAGAGTCGTCGGAGTAGTCGTGGGTGCGGTCGAACGAGCAACGGTCGTGCTCGGCCCGCCGCTCGCCGTACCGGTCGCGACAATGGGCTGCACGACCGCGAGCAGCGAGCCTGCCTCAACGTTGACCGTTCCGGGCGGAAGGGCCGGATCCTGATACAGCATCACTGCCCCGGTCAGGTAGTTGGCAACGTAAAGAGCCTGGGCCAAGCCTCCCGCCGGATAGTCGACGAAGGTTTCGGTGGTGCTCGCTGGCACCGGGCGGTTGCCGCCGATCGTCGTGGCGAGGCCGTCGGCTCGTAGGGTGCTGGCCGTTTTGGTGGCGAGGTTGTAACCGCCGGCCAGGTTGTAAACGTTCACCTGCGAAGGGGGATTCGGTTTGGGGAAGGCCGAGCCGTCCCATTGGGAGATGACCTGGTTGTCGGCGGGCTGTACCGGGAAGTCGACGTCGCCGATGTTGGCGCCGTTGTAGGGGTACCCGTAGGCCCCGCCGACGGTCGTGACCGGCAGGGTCATCTCGGGGATCCCATCCGGGTTCAAATGCCGGTAGTGGCTGGCGACGGCGATCAATTGCGACTTCAGTCCAGGATCGATCGTGATCTGGTTGATGATCGCCCCGAGAAACGAGTTGAGGGTGATCGGGTTGGTCAGGCCCTGCGACTTTGCGGTGGAAGCCAGGACCCGAAGGAACGTGTGGTCCCTGACAATCCGGGAAAGGTCTGATTCAGGGTCATAGGGCCAGCTGGTTCGTGGCGCGGTGTCGCCGGGCGGGTCGTACTGCAGGTGGCGGGCCCGCACCAGGGCGAGCGCGGCGGCACCGTTCAGGTGGGTACATCCGGGGGCGGCGACCCACAAACCGGACTGGCGGTCGAACAAAGGCTCCGGGAAGTAGACGCTGATTCCTCCCAGGGCGTTGACCGTGCTCTGGAACCCGTCGAACTCGAGCTCGACGAAATGGTTGATCGGAATGCCGAAGTCGGTCGTGATCGCCTGTATCAGGTTGTCGGGTCCCTTCTTCCCGTCGTTCAGCGCGGCGTCGATCTTCTGGTAGGACCCGACCGGGCTGCCCGGCGGCATGGGCACGAAGAGGTCTCGCGGGATGGACAGCAGCGAAGCGGTGTTCTTGGCCGGGTCCAGGTGAAGGATCATGATCACGTCGCTCAGCGATCCCGAAAGCGCCGTGGGCGAGCCGAAGTTCTGGGCTTCCGACCGGCTTATGTCCGCGCGTGACTGGTTGCCGATCAGGAGGATGTTCTCGGGCTGGAGTCCGCCGGCGCCGTCAGCTCCGCTCACCGTCTTGGACAGGTGGGGAGCCGACAGAGTCCGGATCGAGTCCAGCTTGAACCGCACGTACCCGTACAGAGCACCCGAGATCACGAGGCACGTGGCGACGGCCACGTTCGCCCCGATTAAAAGCCGGTGCGGCCACCGGCGCTTCGGGATGAGCCTCGGGTGTGGTGGCCGGTAGCTTCTGCGGGAGCGGGCGGGACTTGAAAAGTCGGGGGGTATTCGAACCTCCTGAAAACGGTCCCGCCTGGCCGGTAGGCGAACAGGCTAGCCGGAGAGGCTCGCAAAACTGAGATCAACGGCGAGAGACATCCGCCCCCCAACCTGCCCCGACGCGGCGTGGGCGAGGGGGGACTTGAACCCCCACATCCTTTCGGACACAGGAACCTGAATCCTGCGCGTCTGCCAATTCCGCCACTCGCCCGAGTGGATCCACGAGCATACCCAAACAGGTCCGCTCGGCCCTTCGGCGACACGAGGCTCCGAGCGGCAGGAGATCCAAGCCTCCCCCGAGTACGCTCGGGCTTGCACCATGGGACTGCAACAGTTCGAACGGCGCTTGGAGCGCATGGTCGAGGGAGTATTCGCGCGGGCGTTCCGCAGCGGACTGCAGCCGGTCGAGATCGGCCGGCGCCTCACCAGAGAGATGGACCTCCGCAGAACCATCGCGCCTCGCGGGACGCTGGCTCCCAACGACTTCACCATCCTGTTGTCGCCGAGCGACCGGAACCGGTTTGCCGCGATCGAGGAGGAGCTCGTCACAGAGCTGGAGGCTGTCGCGCGCGACCACGCCGATGCGGAGCGATACACGCTCCTAGGGCCGGTGAGCGTCGTAATAGACAGCGACCGCGACCTCGCACCGGGGATGATTCTGATCTCCGGGGAAATGGTCAAGGCTGACGAACCGCCCCCCGCCGCGCTCGTCCTGCCGGATGGGCGGAGGATGGCGTTGAGTCCCAAGCCTTTGACGATCGGCCGGATGCCCGACTGCGGTCTCACCCTCGCCGACCCGAACGTCAGCCGGTACCACGCTGAGATCCATCCTGTCGACGGCGGATCCAGTGGACTCAGCGCGCCCGCCAGCTTCGAGATCGCCGATCTCGGGAGCACCAACGGCACCCGCATCAACGGGATACCTGTCAACGCCCCGCAAACGCTGCGAAACGGGGACCAGATCACTCTGGGCGCAACAACTATCCGCTTCGACCAAGGGTAAAAGAGGCGGCCCTCGGCTCGTGCCAGACCCTGTTCTGACGCTCCTCAAGTATGTCTTCCTCGCGATCCTCTACCTCTTCTTTCTGCGCGTGCTCCGCGCGGTCTGGATCGAGTTGCGCGAGCCCAAGCCCGCGCCGGTGCCGGACAGCGCCGGCGGAGCGACCAGCCCGCCGCTCGCGAGGCCCCTGCCCGAGACACCGGCCGGCACCGCACAACGACTCGGACCCGAGAAGTTGGTCGTCCGCGAACCAGCTGAGCTCAGCGGAGTCGAGTTCCTCCTCTCCGACGAGATGACCGTCGGCCGGGCGGCCGGCTGTGGTGTCGCCCTGCCCGACGACACCTTCGTCTCTCAGCTGCACGCGCGGGTTTTCCGCCGCGACGGCGATCTGTTCGTCGAAGACCTGGGATCCACCAACGGGACCTACCTCAACGGTAAGAAGGTGTCCGCGGCGTCCGTAATGCGCAAAGGAGACCGTGTCCAGGTGGGGCGGACGACTCTGGAGCTGCAGAAGTGATCCAACTGCGCGCAGGTTCCGCAACCGACGTCGGGCTCGTCCGGACCAACAATCAGGACCGGCTCCTGATGGCCGATCCCCTCTTCGCGGTTGCCGACGGGATGGGTGGTGCTGCTGCGGGCGAGGTCGCGTCGGCGACCGCAGTCGAGGGCCTGCAGGACGCCTTCGGCCAAGCCGGCGAGGCCACCCCGGAGGCCCTGATGGAAGCGGCCCGCACCGCAAACCGGGCCGTCTGGAACCAGGCCGAAGCCAACCCCGAGATGCGCGGGATGGGCACGACACTGGTTGCGCTCGCGTTGGTGGACGGCGGCCGCCTCGCGGCGGTCAACATCGGTGACTCTCGTCTCTACCTCCTTCGCGGCGACGAATTCCGCCAGGTGACCAGCGACCACAACCTGGTCGCCGAACTCGTTGCAGAAGGCCGGATATCGAAAGAAGAAGCGGAATTCCACCCGAGGCGGAACATCATGACCCGCGCGCTCGGCGTGGATCCGGACGTCGAAGTTGACCTGTTCGTGGAGGAACCCCGGCCCGGCGACCGCTACCTGCTGTGCAGCGACGGTCTCCCCCGCGAGCTTCGCGACGATCACATGGTCTCTATCCTCCGTCGCTTCGCCGACCCGGAAGAAGCCGCCAAGGAACTCGTGGACGAAGCGAAGCGCCGAGGCGGTAACGACAACATCACCGCGGTCGTCGTCGATGTGGTCGACACGGAGTCTTCTGCGGCACCGGCGCCTGAGCAGGAAAAAGACCCCACGGTCGTCGTCCCCACGCCGGCTCCGGAGCCTTCGCCCGCCGCGGAGCCTCGAGACGCCGAGGCGGAGCGCGGAAAGCCGACAGCGAAGGTGATCACGCTTCGCGTGGTCGCATTCTTCGGCGTGCTCATCCTTGTACTCGCGCTGGCCGCGGTGGCCATCGGCTGGTACGCCCGCGGCAGCTACTTCGTGGGGCTCAGGGGCGACCGGGTCACGATCTATCAGGGTCGGCCGGGAGGAGTGCTGTGGTTCGACCCCACCGTCGCACAGCGGACGAACGTGACGACCGGCGAGGTCCTGCCCCACCAAATCCCGCGGCTGCGAGCCGGACAGGAGGAGTCCTCCCTGGCCGACGCACGCGCGTTCGTGAGAAGCCTTGTCGCTGAGGCAAACGCCGCGCGCTCTGCCCAATCGCCGACCACGACCGCTCCGTCCTCATCGGTCCCGACACCCAGCGCCACGTCCCCGCCGCCCACGACATGAGCCCTTCCCCCGCGCGGCGGCGCACCGAGCTGGGACTGATCGTCCTCGCTGTTGTCCTGACGGGAGGGCTCTACGCCCTGGCGGGGCTCGGCAAGGCCGGCAACCTTCCGGCCAACATCGGACCTTTCCTGATCATCATCTTTGCCTTGCTGCTGATCGCCCACGTGGCGATGCGCAAGCTGGCACCCAACGCGGACCCGATCCTCTTGCCCACCGCGGGCCTGCTCAACGGGATCGGCTACGTGTTCATCGCCCGCCTATCGAGCCACGAGGCGAGGTTGCAGGCGGTGTGGACCGCGCTCGGCATCGCCTGTTTCGTCGCCACGCTCGCGCTGGTTCGCAGGGCGCGCGACCTCGAGCGGTATCGCTACAGCTTCGCGTTCGCCGGGATCGTGCTACTGCTGCTGCCACTCGCTCCCGGCATCGGAGAAAACATCAACGGCGCCCGGCTCTGGATCCACCTCGGCTCCTTCAACTTCCAGCCGGGGGAGATCGCCAAACTGGCGTTGGCGATCTTCTTCGCGTCCATCATGGTCGAGCGGGCCGATCTTCTCAGCCAGGGAACCAGGCGGCTCGGCAGGTTCCTCGTCCTGGATCCGCGTTACCTCGCCCCGATCCTCGCAGCATGGGGCCTGTCACTGGTCATCTTCTTCACCGAAAACGACCTCGGCTCGTCCTTCCTTTTCTTCGCGCTCTTCATCGGCATGCTGTGGGTCTCCACCGGGCGCTTCTACTACCTGGGCCTCGGGACCGCACTCTTCGCGATCGGCTCGTTCGTCGCACTCAAAGTCATCGGCCACACCAAATCGCGCGTCGACGCGTGGCTCAACCCCTGGCCGCACGCGAATACCACCGGGTACCAGCTCATCCAGGGTTGGTTCGCAATCGCGGCGGGCGGGCTGTTCGGCGAAGGACCCGGGCAGAGCAACGTCGGCCACATTCCGGAGGCATCCACCGACCTGATCTTCGCCGTGATCGCCGACGAGCTCGGTCTGGTCGGAGCCGCTGCGCTCCTGATGGGATTCCTGCTCATGGTCGGGACCGGGCTTCGCGTCGCAGTCCGCTGTGAGCGCCAGTTCGAGAAACTGCTTGCCACCGGTCTGTCGCTGATCATCGGGGTCCAAACGTTCGTGATCGTCGGCGGGGTGACCCGCCTTATCCCGTTGACGGGTATCACCCTCCCGTTCGTTTCGTACGGGGGGTCGTCGCTGATCGCCAACTACATCCTCTTGGCGTTGTTGCTGCGGATCTCGCATGACACCGAGACACCACTCGAGCCCGCTCTGCGCGGCGTCGTGCTGGAAGAGGCGGTGCGGACGTGAGAGGGATGAATCGCCAGATCCGTCTCGCCGGGCTCGGGGTGATGATCTTGTTCGTCGGGCTGGTGCTGCAGCTCACCTACGTGCAGATCGTTCACGCCAATGCCCTGGAGGCGAATCCCCTCAACGGACGCGCCGTCGTCAAGGAGTACACCGCCAAGAGAGGCGACATCATCTCCGCAGACGGAGTGACTCTCGCCGCCTCAGCCCCGAGCAACGACCAGTTCAAATATGTGCGCCAGTACCCGACCGGCGCTCTTTTCGAACAAGTCACTGGATTCTTCTCCTTCACGTACGGATCTGACGGCGCCGAACGCACCTACGACAAGGTCCTAACGGGAAGAAAGGGACCGTTCCATCTACCCACGAGCATCAGTGGGATTCGCCAACTCTTCGCCAATCAAGACAAAAGCCAGTCGATCACACTCACCCTTCTCAACAGCCTGCAAACGCTCGCGCAAAAGGAGCTCGCAGGCAGAACCGGTTCCGTCGTGGCACTGAACCCGAAGACAGGCGCCATACTCGCCCTCTACTCGAACCCGAGTTTCGACCCGAGTCAGCTGTCATCGCACAACCAGCAACAGGTGCAGGCTGCGTACAAAGCACTGGTTGCACAGCCTGGCGGTGTACTGGCGCCGGGGGCGTACCGGCAGCGCTGGTTCCCCGGCTCGACGTTCAAGATCATCACCGCGTCCGCGGTATACGACCGCCAGCCGCCACTCGCCAGCAAGACCTACCCGACGCTGTCAGCCCTGCCTTTGCCTCAGACAACCAACCAACTGCACAACTTCGCCGGCGAAACGTGCGGCGGCCAGCTACCCGAGCTGTTCACCGTCTCCTGTGACACCGGGTTCGGGCAGATCGGGCTGGACCTCGGCGGCCAGTCACTCACGAACGAAGCGCTGTCCTTCGGTTTCAACCAGACTCCCAGCATCGATCTGCCGTTCGCTGCGCGGTCCGTTTTCCCCCAGGCGAACACGTTTGCTTTCGACCAGCCCGGGCTCGCGTACTCGGCGATCGGTCAGCAGGACGTCCAAGCGACGCCCCTCGAGATGGCGCTGGTCGCCGCCGGGATCGCCAACGGGGGATCGATCATGGCACCCCACGTCCTCGACCATGTCACCAACTCGCAGAACCAGATCGTCAGCACCTACCAGCCGAAGCAGTGGATGCAGGCCACTTCGGCTTCCACCGCGTCGCAACTAACCCAGCTGATGCTTTCGGTCGTCGACTCCCCGAACGGCACCGGCGCCGCGGCGCGGATTCCCGGTGTCGAGGTCGCCGCGAAGACGGGTACCGCGCAAACCGGGACCAACCAGATAGACGCGTGGTTCGCCGCGTTCGCGCCGGCACAGAACCCCGATATCGCCGTTGCCGTGCTCCTTCCCAACCAGCCGTCCGCCAACGAATATCAGGGCGGCACGCTCGCCGCACCGATAGCCAAGGCCATCATCCAGGCCTACCTGCAATCAAAACCACCCGCACCCGTGACCCAGTCACCCGCCCCGTAGGCTCGTAAGCGAATGCAGCAAGAGCAGGTTTTCAGCGACCGCTACCAGTTGGTCAGTCATATCGCCAGAGGAGGAATGGCCCAGGTGTACCTGGCGCGGGACCTCCTCCTCGACAGGCCGGTCGCCCTCAAGGTTCTGTTTCCCGAGCTGTCCATCGACAGGGCTTTCGTGGAACGGTTCCGACGCGAAGCGAAGGCCGCCGCCAATCTCAGCCATCCGAACATCGTTTCGATATTCGACTGGGGTCAGGGCGAGAACACCTATTTCATCGTCATGGAGTACGTGTCGGGACGCACCCTTTCGCAGATGCTCCGCGAGGGACCGCTCGACTCGCCACACGCCGCGCGCATCGCGGCCGACGTGGCGGCGGCCCTCGATTTCGCGCACCGCCACGGCGTGATCCACCGCGACGTCAAGCCCGGCAATGTCTTGATCAACGAGTCCGGGCAGGTGAAGGTCGCCGACTTCGGCATCGCCCGCGCCATCGGGGCTGGAGCAGCCGAGGACCTGACCCAGACCGGGTCGGTGATGGGCACCGCTACCTACTTCTCACCCGAACAGGCGCAGGGCTTCGGCGTGGACCCGAGAAGCGACGTGTATTCGCTGGGCGTCGTGCTGTACGAGATGCTTGCGGGACGGACGCCTTTCACCGGCGACAGCCCGGTGTCGATCGCCTACAAGCACGTCAAAGAGACGCCCGAGCCAATTCGAGCGCTCAACCCGGCGGTACCCGCCGGTCTCGAGTCGATCGTCATGAAGGCCCTCGCGAAGCAGCCGGACGACCGCTACCAAAGCGCCGAGGAGCTGCGCTCCGATCTCGGCCGTTACATGCAGGGCCAACCGATCATGGCCTCGGCTGAGCCGACACGTGTGGCCACAGCTGTGGGCGCCGGGGTTGGCGCGACCGGTCATGGAGGACCGGCAGGCGCAGCAACGATGGTCAACCCGCCGGCCGGCGGGACCGCCCCGATGCCGCTCACCTCGACCGGAGAACCGCCTGGCGGGGGCCCCGGCGACAGGCGCTCTCGGGCTGCGGCGTGGGGTGTGGGCGCCGCGATACTCCTGCTTGCGCTCGCCGCCGGCATCTTCTTCCTCGGAAGAGCGGAAGGCTGGTGGGGAACCTCCACGAAGAGCCTGACCCTGCCCAATCTGGTCAACAAGCCGGCCCCCGACGCGTTCAGCCAGCTGCAGCAGATGGGCTTCACCAAAGTAAGCGAGCGAACAGAGACCAGCTCGGCCATCGCCCAGGGCAACGTGATCGACACCCAGCCGCCGGCCGGCACGACCATAAAGAGCAACCAGCCGGTCGTGCTGTTGGTGAGCGGCGGCCCGGTCCAGACACAGGTCCCCAACGTGGTCGGAAAGACACAGGAGGAAGCGACCAGCATCCTCCGGCAGGCCGGATTCACGGTGAACGCGATCCAGCAGAACTCGAACACGGTCGCCCAAGGAAACGTCATATCGACCAACCCTCCGCCGGGCACCACGGTCGGCCAGGGCTCGGCCGTCCAGCTCGTCGTGTCGAGCGGGAAGCAGGAGATTCAGGTCCCGTCGGTTGTCGGGCAGACACCCAGCGCCGCCGGTCAAACCCTCGGCCAGCTAGGGCTTCAGGTCAAACAGCTGAACGAGCCGTCGGCGACGATCCCCGCGGGCGAGGTGACCCGGACCGACCCGCCTGCCGGTGCCACTGTTCCTGTCGGCTCGACGGTGACGATCTACGTCTCGACCGGCGCGTCGCAGACCACGGTGCCCAACGTGGTGGGTGACACCCAGTCGCAGGCGGCCCAGCAATTGCAGCAAGCCGGCCTGCAAGCCAACTTCGTAACCGTCCCGGTCAGCAGGCGAAGCCAGGACGGTGTGGTGCAAAGCCAGGACCCCACAGGCGGGACCACCGTCAACCAGGGTTCGACGGTGACGGTGGTCGTCGGTCAGTTCAGCAGCTCGACCACGACTCTCGGAACCACCACGAACACTACGTGATCCAGCCGGGCCTTTGTTCGCAAAAAGGCACCTATCAGGTGCCCAATCGTAAAGAAACGACCTCCTCGGCCTAGGCCCGGAGTGACGCTTCAGCGCCGGCGACCAGGGTCGGCGCCTCGGCCTGGCCGCATATAGCAAGCCAGTTGGCCAGCATCCGGTGGCCGCCGTCCGTCAGGATCGACTCGGGGTGGAACTGGACCCCTTCGACCGGCATCTCCCGGTGCCGCAGGCCCATCACCACGCCGTCCTGGGTCCAGGCAGTCACCTCCAGCGCCGGCGGGATGCTGTCGCGGTCGACCACGAGGGAGTGGTAGCGGGTAGCGACGAGGGGTTCGGGCAGACCCGCGAATACCCCCCGGCCGTCGTGGGTGATCTCGGAGGTCTTTCCGTGCATGACATCATGGCGGACGATCTCACCTCCGAACACCTCGCCGATGCACTGATGGCCGAGGCAGACCCCCAACACGGGAACGTCGCCGGCGAAGGCGGATATCAGCTCGCAGCTCACGCCGGCGCCGGCGGGACGGCCCGGTCCGGGCGACACGAGCAGCCCGTCCACGTTGAGCGAACGGGCGGCGGAGAGATCGATCGCGTCGTTGCGGTAGACGAGCGGCTCGGCGCCGAGCTGACCCAGGTACTGGACGAGGTTGTAGACGAACGAGTCGTAGTTGTCCACGACCAGGATGCGCGCCACGGGCCAAGGGTAGTTGCACTTAAAGTTGGGGCATGCCGAGGAAGACCAAGGACACGCCGGGCCGGGTGACACCCAAGGGAGGGCCGGCGAGGAGGTCGCCGGCGAGCGGCACGTCGAGCGGCCGCTACACCGCGCCTATCCCCCGCGAGTTCCGGTCCAGCCCGTGGTGGGTCCCGGCACTGATCCTGACCTTCTTCGGCCTCGGTTTGATCAGCATCCTGCTCAATTATTTGGGGCTTCTCCCCGGCGGCGCGAGCAACGGCTACCTCTTCCTCGGGCTCGCGCTGATCGTCGCCGGATTCATCGCCGCCACTCGCTACCACTAGCGGACGAATGGGCCTGGGTTAACGTCGACCCTCCGAAAAGTTACATCAATGTGACACTCCCCAGAGTTGTCCACAGCCTGTGGAGGACTAGGCGGGTCACACCGCGATGCGTCCCGCCGGCCAAGGACTGAGCGGTCGACATCCTGGTGCGGCCCGCCGCGGAGCGGCGGACAGCGACACCGGTCTCTCGCACCGCCAGTCCTCGATCAGATTTCAGCCAAGGTGGCTCGCATCGAGTTTGGGCTGATTGTTATCGAGGGCGAGCAGCCGTCGACGGCCGTCTCTGTTGTTCCGGGCCGAAGGCCCGGGGCCAAGACGGCAGTTGGCGGGTGCTAGGCCATCGATCCGAACATCAGCCCAGGCGCTCGATGATGGTGGCGTTGGCCATTCCGCCGCCTTCGCACATCGTCTGCAGGCCGTAGCGGCCGCCGGTGCGCTCGAGCTCGTTGAGCAGCGTGCTCATGAGCTTGGTGCCGGAGCAGCCGAGAGGGTGCCCGAGGGCGATGGCGCCGCCGTTGACGTTGACCTTGTCCATGTCGGGATGGTGCTCCTGCGCCCAGGCCAGTACGACCGGGGCGAACGCCTCGTTGATCTCCACCAGGTCGATGTCGTCGAGGGCGAGCTTGCCCCGCTCGAGCACCTTGGTCGTAGCCGGGATTGGGGCGGTCAGCATGATCTGGGGATCGTCGGCTGCGACCGCGAAGGAGTGGAACCGTGCACGGGGGGTCAGCCCGAGGGCCGATGCTTTTTCCTCGCTCATGACGAGAACAGCGGACGCGCCGTCGGTGATCTGGGAGCTGTTGCCCGCGGTGATCTTGCCGTCAGGCTTGAAGGACGGCTTCAGCTTGGCGAGCGTCTCGACGGTGGTGTCCGGGCGGATTCCCTCATCGGTCGTGACCAGTTCGCTGGACTCGATGACCTTGCCGGTCTCCTTGTCCTTGTGCTTCAGGGCCACCGGGAGGATCTCCCGCTCGAAGCGTCCCTCGGCTGTGGCCTTCGCCGCCCGCTGGTGGCTCTGGGCACTGAACCGGTCGAGGTCCTCGCGTGAGAGGTTCCACTTGTCGGCGATCATCTCGGCCGAGATCCCCTGCGGGACCAGGCCGCCGGCGGGCTCGTAGCGCTTTCCGACGGTCGGACCGAAGGGCAGGCCGACCCCCTGCCCGATGCTTGCGCCCATCGGCACCAGGCTCATCAGTTCGATGCCCGAAGCGACGGCCACGTCGTACGCGCCTGCAATGACGCCCTGCGCCGCAAAGTGCAGCGCCTGCTGGGACGATCCGCACTGGCGGTCGACCGTGGTGCCGGGCACCGACTCTGGGAAACCGGCTGCAAGAACCGCGTTGCGGGCGATGTTCACCGCCTGAGCGCCCACCTGCATGACACATCCCATGATCACGTCGTCGATGACGGCGGGGTCCAGGTCGTTGCGCTCGACGAGGGCCTTCAGCACCTCGGCGGCCAAGTCAACGGGGTGCCAGCCGGACAGCTTTCCGTGGCGCTTGCCACCGGGGGTGCGCACGGCGTCGACGATTACGGCGGTGGGCATCGGACCTCTCCTTGCCTTCTTGCGGGGCCTTTTTTTTCGGGGCCTTCTTTTTCGGGGCCTTCTGTTCGGGCGCCATCCCATTCCTCATGGCGGCCGTTACACCCAAAAGGCTACTGCCGGCCCGCGTGTAATCACCAAGTGACGCGGGCCGGCAGCGTGCCGGTGTGGTTTGAGTTCCCTACTTGTTCGGTTGGGGCGTCAACCGGAGGTACGGCCGTACCGTGGTGAACCCCTTCGGGAAGCGCTCCTTCGCGTCGTCGTCCGAAATCGCCGGGGCGATGATCACGTCCTCGCCGTCCTTCCAGTCCGCCGGTGTGGACACGGAGTAGTTGGCGGTGAGCTGAAGCGAGTCGAGCACCCGCAGGATCTCCTGGAAGTTCCGCCCGGTCGATTGCGGATAGGTGATGGTGAGCTTGATCCTCTTGTCCGGACCGACGATGAACACCGATCTGACGGTCACAGTGTCCGCAGCGTTCGGGTGGATCATCCCGTAGAGGTCGGCGACCTTCCGATCCGGGTCGGCAATGATCGGGAAGTTGACGTTGGTGCCCTGGGTCTCGTTGATGTCGGGCACCCATCCTTTGTGCGATTCGATCGGGTCGACGCTCACGGCGATGACCTTGGTGTTGCGCTTGTCGAACTCGCCCTTCAGCTTCGCGACCGCTCCGAGCTCGGTCGTGCAGACCGGTGTGAAGTCCTTGGGATGCGAGAAGAGCACGCCCCAGCCGTCGCCCAGCCATTCGTGGAAGTGAACAGTGCCCTCGGTGGTCTCAGCGGTGAAATCGGGGGCTTCGTCGCCCAGCTGCAGTGCCATCTCTTCCTCCTGCGCGGATAGCGTTCGTCGTCCGTCGCAGGGGCCAAGGTACCCCGGGTTTCACCACAAAGGCGACCTATTCAATCGACTTTCTACGGGGCTGGTCACGGCGGGGATCCCCCGGCGGCCGGGGAGGAGTCGGCCCACACCAGGCCCGAATCGCGCAGCGCCTGGAGTATCCGCAGGCGCAGCTCGCGCGAGGCGCGAAAGTGCTGTCCCGGCATGGTCCAAGCCATGATCCTCAACGTTGCCCCGTCCTGATCGGTCGACTGCACGCCACCGAAGGTCGGATCGCCGACGAACACCCCCTGCCATTCGGGTTCCGCGGCGAGCTGGTGCGCCGCCTGCTCGGCGACGCGCCCCGCAGCTACCAGATCAGTTCCGTGGGGCACCACCACGTCGACGAGCGCTTGGCTGTCACCTTCGGTGTTGTTCCCGACGGTACGGATGTCGCCGTTCGGGACGTACCAGACCACCCCGTCCAGGCTCCGGATCCTGGTGGTGCGCAGGGTGAGCCCTTCGACGGTTCCCGACGTGGCGTTGGGCGCATTCCCCACGACGATGCTATCCCCTACCCCGTATTGATCCTCGGCGAGGATGAGGGCGCCGGAAAGAAAGTCCTTGACGAGTGTTTGCGCGCCGAACCCGACCGCGGCGCCGACGACGGTGGCCGTCGCGATGAACGGGACCAGGTTTATGTGGAACTCCCCCAGGATGGTCAGGAACGCGACCACCCAGATGATCGCCCGGAGCACCGAAGAGAACACGCCGGCGAGTGTCCGCACCCGGTCCTCGCCGCGGGGCGTCGCCTTCACCAGCGGCGACACCAATCGGAAGGAGTTCACCATCCGGCGCGAAAGCCTGCGGACGAGGCGGGTGACGGCGACCGTTATAAGCAGAACGACGGCGATCCGGAACGGTCCGATTGCGTAGACCTGAACCGTGTGCGCGGTGTTGGAGCTGACCCCCAGGTCGACGAGGAACTGGTGAATCACCCCCCGGTCGTTGGCGGCCGAGGCGTTCGGTGCTGCAGCGAGGAGTGTGGTCGCGGGGATCTCGGTACCGGAGAACATCGACCCGGTCAGGTTAAGTCGAAAGCGTTTGGCGAACGTGTGACCCGGGTCCTGCCGAGGAAGTATCGGGGTATCGAATCGTTATCTCATGCGGGATTTGGCGCCCCGGGCAGCTTTGTAGAAGCGGCTTCGCTCAGATAGCATTTGAGACCGTGCCAGCGGGCCGCGTGGGCTGACGCGCATCCCCTTCGCCTGGGAGTTCCGGCGACTGGTGGCGATGCCAGGACCGAGGAGGCGATGAGTGAAGCGAACTTTCCAACCCAACAACCGAAAGCGGGCGAAACGGCACGGTTTCCGTCACCGCATGTCGACCCGCGCGGGCCGGGCGATCATAAAGGCTCGGCGCCTCAAAGGCCGGGCTCGGCTGTCCGCCTGATCTGGAGGGTTGACCAGCGCGACACTTTCCAGGCTCTTCGCAAAGCGCGACGCCGGCGATGCGGACCGTTGACTGTATCGTGGGTGCAAGGCGATCCCGCCGAGCCTCCCAAGGTGGCCTACAGCATCGGGCGCAAGGTTGGTTCGTCGGTCGTTCGCAACCGTGTCCGTAGGAGGCTCAGGGTGCTGATTCGCGATAGCGCCGACCTTCTGGCTCCCGGCGCGTACCTGATCGGCGCAGGGCCTGAAGCGGCGACGCTCGACTTCGGCTCCCTAAGGAGCTACCTACAAGAAGCATTAAAATCAGTAAGATTTCAGGACATAGCATGACTACCGCCAGCGTCGACACGGCACCGAGCTCCCCCCAGGAACGTGAGGGCGCGGCCGGTCGCTCGTTGGCGGGACGGGCGCTCGTCGTGCTGGTACGGCTGTACCAGCTGGTCCGCGCCGGCCGGGTTTCGCCCTGCAGGTTCACCCCCACCTGCTCCACTTATGCAATTGAAGCCGTCGAGCGTCACGGCGCCCTCAAGGGCGCCTCGATGACCGCCCGGCGCTTGGGACGATGCCGCCCGGGAGGTCCCAGCGGCTACGACCCCGTTCCGGAATGAGAGAAACGTGATACTCCACCTCGCGTCGCTAGTTGCGAGCACAACTACTACCCTGAGCGGCACCAAGCCCTCGACCGGCAGCCTCCTCGACCCGATCGCCAAGCCGATCTCGGCGATTCTGGCAGGGATCTACAGCGTCGTCCCCAACTACGGGGTTGCCATCTTGGTGCTCAGCGTCATCTGGATGGTCATCATCTCGCCGCTGACCCTGAAGAGCACCCGCTCGATGCTGGCGATGCAGAAGCTTCAACCACAGCTGAAGGCACTCCAGGAGAAGCACAAGGACGACCGCCAAGCGTTCGCCCAGGCCCAGATGGAGCTGTTCAGGGAGCACAACGTCAGCCCGTTTGGCTCGTGCCTGCCGTTGCTCCTCCCGCTGCCCGTGTTTTTCGCCCTGTTCCGAGTGATCACCGGGCTGAGCCACATCGCGAAGAGCGGGGTGCCCGACCCGAAGTACCTATCGCACGGCACCCGTATGTTCAAGGACATCGTCGCCGCCCATGGCCACCTCAACGCATTCGGTGTGGATCTCTCTCACAACGCGCTGAGCCCCCACTCGAGCGTCGCCGCCGCTCTCCCCTACTGGATCCTGCTGCTCATCATGGCCGGGACCTCCTACTACCAGACAGTTCAGACCATGTCGCGGAACCCTCAAGCGGCACAGAACCCTCAGATGCGGATGATGAAGTACCTGCCGCTCATCTTCGTCTTGTTCTTGATCAAGTTCCCCGCCGGCGTGATCGTCTACTACGCGATGTCCAACATCTGCCGGATCGTGCAACAGGACCTCATGTACCGTTTCGATCCGAAGGTGAAGGCCCTGGTGGTGCAAGAGGTCAAAGAGGTCGAGGCGATGACTCGGGACATCGATGAGCACCCTGACCGGGTGGCTAGGGCGCAGACACCGGCGAAGGGGGACGGGAAGAGGAGTCGTTTTCGGGATCTCCTAGCCGCGGCCGCGGAGCAGCAGCAGAAGGCGCAGGAAGCCAAACGACTCCAGTCCAAGGATGGTGGTCGCCCGGCGCCCAACCGCCCCGCGGGCCAGGACACGCCGCCGAAGGAATTGCCTCAGGCTCCTGCTTCACCCCAGGCTCCTGCGTCGCGCAACGGCGCTCCGCGGGGAGGAACGTCCGGCGGTTCCCCCAACGGGGCGAAGGCCGGAGGGGCGCGAACGAACGGACAGCGGGCCGGCAACCGCCCGAGGTCGGGCAGCCGGCGGAACCGCAGACGGCGAGGAAGGTAAGGAAGCTTTAGATGGAGTGGGTTGAGACCACTGGCAAAACACTGGACGAGGCCAAGGAAGCGGCTCTCGACCAGCTCGGAGTGGACGAGGTCGACGCAGAGTTCGAGGTCCTCGACGAACCGCGGGCCGGCTTGTTCGGACGGGTTCGCGGCGAGGCGAGAGTCCGGGCGCGGGTCCGCCCAACCGTTCCCCGCCCCAAGGAGGACCGCCGGGAGCGCCGGCGACGGGCCAGGGCCGGAAGTGCGGATTCTCGAGGCGGCGCCGGAGGTATCGCACTCGCCGAGGGCAACGACGGCGAGAGCGATGCGTCGTCGGAAACTACAGCCGGCCGCAGTGACACCGGACGCGGTGACACCGGCCGCGGTGACACCGGCCGCAGTGACACCGGCCGCAACGGCGCCAGAAGCGAAGCAACTGGGAGCGGAACCGCGGGGGATCGCACGACGTCATCGGGGTCGGCTGCACTCGCCGGCTCCGACACAGCGCCGAGCTCTGAGGATGATCCCTCGGAGCCGGCTAACCGGCGTCGTAAGCGCCGGCGGGGTGGGCGTTCCGCCGCAGCGAAGCGCGCGGCCGGTTCGGATCCGGAGACGGGCGGCCCATCCGAAGGCGCTCCGGCCGGCAAGGCGCGGCGTGACAGAGGTGCCGGCGTTGACGGGGAGGGCGGTGGAAGCGCCCACTCGGCCCCACGCGAGGGTGCCAGAATTTCAGCTGAGCAGAGTCACTCGGATAACGGGACGGGAGGCACGACGGTGGAGGTTTCGCTCGATGAGCAGGGTCGGGTCGCGGAGGAGTTCCTGAAAGGCCTCACCTCCGAATTCGGTCTCGACGCTGCCGTAAAGATCACCTCCTCGGGTGAAGAGGAGGTCAGGCTCGACCTCAGTGGCCCGGAGCTCGGACTTCTCATCGGACCGAAGGGTTCGACTCTCCTGGCGATTCAGGATCTCACCCGTACGGTCGTCCACCATCGAACCGGGGCGAACAACGGCAGGGTGCTCGTGGATGTCGGCGCCTACCGCCAAAAGCGGTCCGAGGCGCTGGCCCGATTCGCTCACGAGGTTGCCGCCAAGGTCAAGGAGACCGGCGCGCCCACCGCCCTAGAACCAATGGCGGCGCCGGATCGCAAGGTGGTTCATGATGCGATCACCGGCATCGAAGGCGTAGCCACGTTCTCCGAGGGCGAGGAACCCAGACGGCGGGTGGTCATCGCCCCAGCCGGCACTCCCAGCAGCTGAGTCAGAGCAAGCCGACCCTAGACCCGAGCTCGAGGGAGAACCTGGAGCGGGTACTGGGTCGTGCCCGGGATCTTGGTTTTCTCGGACCGGGACCGATCGGGCCTCACGTCGACCGGGCGCTTGACCTCGACGCTGCCATCCCCGACCCTCCCCAGACTGCGCTAGATCTCGGCAGCGGGGGCGGGCTCCCGGGCCTTCCCTTGGCTCTCCTCTGGACGCGATCCGAGTGGGTCCTCCTCGACGGGAGCGCCAGGAGGACCGCCTTCCTGGGGGAGGCGGTCGGGGATCTCGGCCTGGACGCGAGGGTCAGGGTCGTCGGCTCCCGGGCCGAGGAAGCCGGCCGCACGGAGCTCAGGGCCTCGTTCGACCTGGTCGTGGCCCGCAGCTTCGCCGCGCCGGCAGTTACCGCGGAATGCGGTTCGCCTTTCCTTCGGGTCGGCGGCCGCCTTATCGTCGCCGAACCTCCGGACGGCAGCCCAAAGCGTTGGGATCCCTCCGGGCTCACTGAGCTCGGGCTGCGCCTGGAAGAGGCATCAGGAGGGCCGACCTCGTACCAGTCGCTCGTACAGGCGGCACCCTGCCCGGAGCGCTACCCTCGGCGGGTCGGGATCCCGGCCAAGCGCCCGCTGTTCTGAAACGGAAGCGCCGAGCGAGCGCTCCGGGGGACGGCCTACCCGGCTATCGGTGACCGCCGGTTCCACGTGGAACATCCGCCAGACCATTCACTTTTCGCCTGCAGCGTGTGTTCCACGTGAAACAAACCCTCACGTTGGGCTAGAGGGTGCTTGCCTCGGACCACCTCCATCGTTGATGATGGGCGGGTGAATGAGTCAGAGGACCTCCGAGCTCGGGCGAGCTCCATATTTGAGCGCCTGAGGTCCGGATCCGACCGCGCGGGCGCGAAGTATGACATTTCAACCGAAGCGGAGCCGCCTGCCGCCGACAGAGCCGAAAGCGGCAACCCGGAAGAGGAAACGGGCAGGTCGAACGAGGAAACCCCCAGGCCGGAAGCGCAAACTCCCAGGTCGGACGAGGAAATACGTAGCCCCGAAGGCTCGGAGTCGACGACGAGGACTGAGTGGCAGGTTGACCCCGACCTAGGCGCAGTAAGCGATTTGGGGTCGATTCCGGTCGCGCCTCCAGAACCCGAACCGGTCACGCGGCATTGGTCGGATGACCTGGCAGCGCCTGCCGCCGCCGAGCCTCCCGCCGGCGAGCCTGGCATCAGCGGAGAGCCCGGCATGAGCGGCGAGCCTGGCATCAGCGGAGAGCCCGGCATGAGCGGAGAGCCCGGCATGAGCGGAGAGCCCGGCATCAGCGCCGAATCCACCGAAGCTGATAACCCAGGGCCGATGGGGCAGCGGTCCCAACAGGGTGACCCGGTCATCGCGGGCCCTGACCGTACCGACACGGTCCAGGCTCCGGACGCCGGCCCGAGCACCGACCTCGCGCCTGACCGGCAGACCGGCTGGGCGTACGAGAAGCCAACCGCGGGGCATCGGCTCGACGGAGACGAAGCGCCGAGATCCCAAAGCCACCACCCGGGGGCGCGGGACCATCCGCTTCCCCGCCGTCTCGCGATCGCCAACCAGAAGGGCGGGGTAGGCAAGACGACGACCGCGGTAAACCTCGGCGCGGCGCTCGCCGAGCTCGACTACCGGGTCCTGGTCGTGGACCTGGACCCTCAGGGCAACGCCACGACGGGACTCGGGATCAACGGACGGAATCTCGACGCCTCGATCTACGACGCCATCCTCCACGACGTGCCGATCGAGGACGTTATCGAGCCGACCACCCTGCGGAACCTGTTCGTCGTTCCCGCCACCATCGACCTGGCCGGCGCCGAAATAGAGCTGGTCCCCGTCTTCAGCAGGGAGCTTCGTCTCAGGCGAGCCCTCGAGAGCGTGTCCCAGGACTTCGACTACGTGTTGATCGACTGTCCCCCGTCGCTCGGGCTCTTGACCGTGAACGGGCTGGCCGCGGCCGGCGAGGTGGTCGTGCCCATCCAGTGCGAGTACTACGCCCTCGAAGGTCTCGGGCAGCTGCTACGAAACGTCGCTCTCGTTCAGGCGAATCTCAACCAGGAGCTCGACGTCAGCACCATCATCCTCACCATGTACGACGCTCGCACCCGCCTCGCCGAGCAGGTGGTCGAGGAGGTCCGCCACCATTTCGGTGACAAGGTCTGCCGGAACGTCGTCCCCCGGACGGTGCGGCTGTCGGAAGCCCCCTCGTTCGGTCAGCCGATCATCGTGTTCGACTCGTCGTCGAGAGGTTCCATCGCCTACAGAGAACTGGCCAAGGAGGTAAGCGGTGGCGCGCCGCAGCGGGTTAGGTAGAGGCCTCGGGTCGCTGATCCCGACCGAGGTCGTCGGGGACAGGTCCTCGGCACTGCTCGAGATACCGGTATCAGCCATACGGGCCAACACCCACCAGCCGAGGTCGATGTTCGACGAGGAATCGCTCGCCTCGCTGACCGCCTCGGTGAGGGAGGTCGGGATCCTCCAGCCCGTCCTGGTCCGGACGATCGGTGACGGAAGCTACGAGCTGATCGCCGGCGAGCGGCGCTGGCGGGCGGCCAAACGGGCGGGACTCCCGACGATCCCGGCCATCGTGAGGGACATCTCCGATGTTCAGAGCGTCGAGCAGGCGCTGATCGAGAACCTCCACCGCGAGGACCTCAACCCGCTCGAGGAGGCGGGCGCGTACCAGCAGTTGATCGAGGATTTCGGTCTCACCCATGACCAGCTCGCCGGGCGGGTCGGAAAGAGCAGGGCCGCGGTGACCAACACCCTCCGCCTTTTTCAGCTCCCTCCCGCCGTGCAGAAGCTCGTCGGCGACGGCCAGCTGAGCGCAGGCCACGCGAGGGCCCTGCTTGGAACGCCTGATCGGGCGTTCCAGGAGGCGCTCGGCCGCAGAGCCGTATCGGAGCAGATGTCGGTTCGTGCGGTGGAGGACGCGGTCAGACAGCGGAACGAGCTCGGAGGGTCGACTCCGGGCGGGGCGGCAACCCGCCCGCCGAAACTGCGGCCTCCGGGCATCCTCGAGCTGGAGGAGTTGCTGTCGAGCCACCTCGACACGAGAGTGAAGGTCGACCTCGGCGCCAAACGCGGGCGGGTCGTCATCGAATTCGCGACTCTCGAGGACCTCGAACGGATTTACCGGGCTATGACCGAGCACGTCGGCGACACAGACGTCTACTCCGGCGGCTAGGAACCTAAACCGGTAGCTTAGAGTCCCGAGGCTCTACCTCTTCCACAGACTGTGGCTAAGGTGTGGACAGTGCCAGGACAAGCAGGCACTTAAGCCCTCAGATGTAAGGGTGCAGTTCCTGCAGCAGCTGACCCTTGCCCTTGGCTCCGACGATCCGAACCTGAGGTTCACCGTCTTTGAACAGGATCATCGTCGGGATGCTCATCACATCGAACCGGCGGGCCAGCTCAAGGTTCTCGTCGATGTTCACCTTGCCAACCCGGAGCTTTCCGACGTTGTCCGCCTCTATCTCATGGAGGATCGGGGCGACCATCTTGCACGGGCCGCACCACTCCGCCCAGAAGTCAACCAGAACCGGTTCGGCTGCCGACTTGATCTCCTCGTCAAAGGTCTGATCGGTAAGCGTCAACTCCTGCGACACTCTTCATCGCCTTCCTAATCGACGGGCTCTTCCCGTACGCACAGACATAGCAACCTGCACAGAACCTGTTCCATTCCGCCCATGCAGGGAGCCGTTGCAGATTTAGTTAGTTGATAGGTCAACATAACTAGCCGTGGTTGGCTTCGAGCCACCTCTCGGCATCTATCGCGGCCATGCAGCCGGTGCCGGCCGCGGTGACCGCTTGACGGTAGGTGTGGTCCTGGACGTCGCCGCTCGCGAACACGCCTTCCACGTTCGTGGCGGTCGAGCCGTTCGCGGTGATGATGTAACCCGCTTCGTCCATGTCCAACTGCCCGACGAAGAGGTCGGTATTGGGGACGTGACCGATCGCCACGAACAGGCCACCGACCTCCAGATACGACTCCTCGTTGGTGACGGAATTCCGGAGGTGCAGACCGACCACCTTGGCGTCTCCGTCCACTCCGGTCACCACGGTGTCCCACAGGAACCGGATCTTGGGGTTCTTGAACGCGCGGTCCTGCATGATCTTCGAAGCCCGGAGCTCCTTGCGACGGTGGATGACGGTCACCGTCTCGGCGAACTTGGTCAGGAAGATGGCCTCCTCCAGCGCCGAGTCCCCGCCGCCGACCACCGCGATGTTCTGACCACGGAAGAAGAAGCCGTCACACGTCGCACAGGTCGAGACACCCCGGCTGAGCAGTCGCTGCTCGGACTCCAGGCCGAGCATCAGGGAGCGGGCGCCGGTGGACACGATCACCGACCGGGCCCGGAACTCGAGCTCCTCCCCGGTCGACGGGTCCGTGGCCCACACGCGGAACGGTCGCCCGGAGAAGTCGACGCGGGTCGCCTTGGTAGTGAGGTATTCAGCGCCGAACCGCGCCGCCTGCGAGCGCATGTTGCCCATCAGCTCCGGACCGGCAAGGCCTTCGATGAACCCGGGGAAGTTCTCGATGTCGGAGGTCAGCATCAGCTGGCCGCCCGGCTGATCGCTCGTCGAGGACGGCTCCCCCTCGATGACCAGCGGGGACAGGTTCGCCCTGGCGGCGTAGATGGCCGCTGTCAGACCTGCGGGGCCCGAGCCGACGATGATGACATCCCTGACCCGAGGCCCGATGTCTGGGTTGGTGGATTCTGGGTTGGTTCCTGCGGGTGTGGCGGTCATGTGTCCTGGCTTTCTGCGCGGCTCCGCGTCGTGCCTATCAGCTCCGCACTCGCGGTTTCCTTCGCCGCCAGAAGAACGCCCCAGTGCCGAGGAATATTGCCGACGCAACGAGGTCGACGGTCCACACCCGGCGGGAGTGCGGGTGGTAGGGAAGGTAGACGTCCAACAGCCTGACGAAAGCGACGACCAGCAGCAGCAACGCTCCCGCCAGCAGCACGCCGGCGACCAAACCGAAGACCACCGCGCGGGCGACCTTGATGACGGGGACCGTCGTCTTGTCGCGAACTGTGGTGACGACCGACTCGATCCGGTCGGTTACCTCGTCGGTCCAGTCACGATCCGCGGTCGATGCGCCGGTCTGATCAGCCACGAAAAGCAGCTTAGCGACCACCTGCTCGAGCCCCGCTGCTACGGGCCGGCGATACGCTCGACATCCCAGGAGCGTCGCGGAGCGGTAGGTTCTGCGCGGTGACCAGGATCGCGCTGGCGCTTGTGGCAGGGGCGGCGCTGGTGGTGTTCGCCGCGGTGACGATCGGCGAGTACCCGCTGAGCGCGGCGGACGTCTGGCTCGCCGCGCTAATCGTGCCCGCACTCCTCGGGTCGATCATGTCGACGATCGCCAAGCGCCGGCGGGCGTTTTGGCTGGCGGCGGGGCCGCTGGCAGGTGGGGCCGTGGGGTGGGGGATAGGGATCTCGACCACGTGGGGCATCGAGCCGGTGCCGGTGGACGCGTGGTTCGCGTTGGTGTTCGCCGCACTTTGGCCGATCGGTTGGGGTGCCTTGATGTTCAGCCGACCGGCGTCAACGAGTCAACGCGCGCTGACTCCCGAGTACCAGAGCTCAACGGACGGACAGCTCAGCGATACGGGCCGTGTCCGCGGGTCCGAGATTGGTGATCCATAGCAACACCCACTGGGCGTGCCGGGGACCGAGGTTGAAGGTCACGGTTGAAGAGCGGATGTCCAACTTGGTCTCGGTGGGCGTGCCCCAATCGGCGACGGGGTGGCCGGATGGAACATCAGAACTGGCGACGTAGGTCTGCGCCGACCATCCAGACGTGGGCGAAGTGACGACCAGCTGCCGTCCTTGCTCCGCCGAGTCGAGATGGATGGCGAGACCGATGCCTGGATAGAGGTTTCCGAACGTCGGGCTGCTGTACTGGTCGGTCGGCCAGTACGTAGACGGGTCGCCGTCAAAGGCGAACCGGGTCATGTTGGGATTGTCGGGCGTGCGGTCGGAGGTCATGAACACGACCACGTTGTCGACCTTGGGAACAGCCGACGCGGGCAGGGAAGCAACGGGGGAGCTCGGCGAACGATGGCTCGTCGAACCGGCCAAAACCGCAGCTGCGGTTATCGCGCCCACCACCACAAGGCTGGCGACGACGACGCCGACGTTGCGGCCGGTGCGCCGAGTCCTCCTCCTCGCGGGAGACGGCTCGTCCGGACCGAACGGGTCCGTCGCCGGCCCGCTTCCGCGAAGGGCAATGGTCCCGTCGTGCGGATCGCGCGGGTCGTGCCGCTCCCGCGGCTCGCGCCCCGCACCTTCAACACGGCTACCCCCCGTTGAAGAGCCGTTCGCGGAAATCGCCGACGTTCGTCCGCCCAGCACCGACGTGTCTTCCACGTCGCCGGCGACCGTGCTCGTGGCGGTGCGCGCCGCAGCTTCGTCGACTCGAGCACGGGCGCTACCTATGGGGAGACGCGGCGAGGGTCGGGCACCTCGTCCCCCTCCACTCGGGACGGGCCCGAGCGCGTCGAGGCGTCCACGAAGCGCCGCCGCCGAAGGCACCCGCTTGTCCGGCTCCTTCGCAAGCAGATCAGTCACCAACCGATCCAACCCCGGGGGTAAAGCCCTTATTCGAGTCGACAGCCGCGGGATCCGGTCGTTGAGATGTGCCAGCGCGGTCGCCATGTCCGTGCTGCCGCTGTATGGCGGATCGCCGGTGAGCATCTCGAACAACACCACACCGAGCGAATAAAGGTCGGCGCGCGCGTCAGGCTCTTCTCCGCGGATCTGTTCGGGGCTGAGGTACTTCGGGGTCCCGAGCACAGTCCCGGTTCGGGTCAGGTCCGCCCCCAGCCCTTCGCTCGCCTTTGCGATACCAAAGTCGGTGACCTTCACGCGGACTCCGCCCCACCCGTCATCGAGGAGCAACACGTTGGCCGGCTTGATGTCGCGATGCACCAGACCTGCTCCGTGCGCCTCGGCGAGCGCGTCGGCAATCTGGCGGGCGATCGTCACCGCGAGCCATGTGTCAAGCGCCCCGTGTTCGCTCAGCAGCTGGCGAAGCGTTTCACCGCGCACCAGCTCCATCACGATGTAAGCCGTCCCGTCGTCGATTCCTGTGTCGAATGTCGACACGACACAGGGGTGCGCGAGCCGAGCTGCGGTGACCGCTTCCCTGCGGAATCGTTCGAGGAACACCCCGTCGCTCGCGAGGTGAGCCTGCAGCACCTTCACCGCGACCGGCCGGCTGAGTACCTCGTCGTGGCCCTCCCACACTTCGGCCATGCCGCCGCGCGCGACAGGAGCGACCAGTCGATAGCGTCCGCCGAGAGTGCGTCCGGGTGTAATTGAACTGATCGGGTCAGTACCGGGCACGGACTTCCAGGGTACCGCCGCGGTGGTGACCCGCCGGGTCAGGTGCTGCGCGTAGAGGACGCCGCAGGTGCGCTAATTAGGCAGAGATCCAGGCCAGGCCGATGGCGCCGGGGCCGGCGTGGGTGCCAATTACCGGGCCGATATCTCCGACCAGCACCGATCCGTCCGTCTGGATGCCCCCGATCATCGACATGAACGCGTCCATGTCGGGTGCGTCGGCGCTGAAGGCCGCCATGTTGGAAATCCGCCCTACAGAACGCGCCTTGTCGGCGACGTAGCGAAGCGCCTTCCCCCGAGTGCGCTGCCGGGATTCGGGTTCGACAACGCCGTCTATCACCTGAATGACCGGCTTGATCGAAAGCATCGTGCCGAGGAATGCTTGCGCTCCTCCGATCCGCCCGCCCTTCTTGAGGTTGTCGAGCGTGTCGATGACCCCGAGAACCGTCATGGCCGAGGCCGCCTTCTCCGCCGCTTCGGCCACCTCGTCGACGGATCCACCCATGGCCGCCTTTTTTGCGGCTTCGATGGTGATCAGGCCCTGACCCAACGTGACGCTCAGCGAGTCCACGACTCTCACGGGAAGCCGTCCCTCGAGTTCGCCCGCCGCCTGGCGGGCGGCCTGAATCGTGGCCGACATCTTCGAGGACAGGTTCACGCACACGACGCCACTCGCTCCCGCAGCGGCCATCTGCTCGAACGCCTCCTTGAATTGACCCGGCGCCGGAGCCGAAGTCCCGGGGAGACCAGGAAAGCTCGAGCAACGGGCCCAGAACTCCTTGGTTGACAGCTCGACCCGGTCGACGAACTCCTCCCCGCCGAATCGGATGCGAAGAGGCACCAGCCCGATCCCGAGCTCGTTCACGATGTCGTCGGGTAGATCGCAGGCGGTGTCGGTGACTACTCGAACGCCGGCCATGGCTCCCCCCTAGAGGAAGTTCGGTCCCAGTATCTCCGGGCCAAACTGGTTGGACCGCCTGACCACCGGAAAGGTGACAGCCGTGTCAGGTGAGATGGCCCCACCCGGCGCGTGGAGTTCGGTCGGATCAGATGGCCTTTGGGTGTAACTCTTGCGTTTGGGCCTGGAATTTGACGGAGAGCTGCTTGTTCTCACGCCCAAAGAACCGCGGGGATCACCCGAAGAGGCCGGGCAGCCCATCACTCATAGAGCCAACGGCTCGCCTAACTACGCGGCCGGGCCGGCGAGTCGCCGTGCTTGGGGTAGCCCGGCGGCGGGTTCTCGAAGAAATCGCGCACCACAGGGTCGTCCGAGAGCTGAGGCTCGTCGAAGACAGGCGGGGGCACGAGCTTGCGGGCGCGGCGACCGTGGCGGAGGTCGCGTCCCCACCATATGGCCAACGACGCGACCGCCACCACGATGAGGATCACCCCGACGTTCGACACCGCCGTGCTGCGGACCGTGTCGCGGTCGATCGCGAGCACTTGGCCGCCGCCCGGCGTCCACAACGACACGTCGAGCGGGAAGACACCCGATGATCGGGTCTCGACCGGCACCTTCAGGGTCGTGTTCTCGCCGGCCAGGATCAGCTGGCAGATCTCGCTGGTCGGGGTCGGGACGTTGCAGTGCCCGTTGGCGGGATCGAAGGAGCGGAAGATAAGGCGCTGGCTGCTGAGACGCAGTTCCACCTTCGCCCGGGCGCCCCCGGCCGACAGGATCGTCAGCGGGATCTGGCCCTTGGTCGCGGTCAGGGTTATGGACGACGAACCCGGCAGCGTCACGCTCTGCAGCTGCCGGGTGGCCTCGGATTTCACTGCGGCGAGGAGCGCGTCGCGCTGGGCACCGGATATCTCGTTCGATTCGGCGACCAGAAGCTGGTTCTGCATTGCCGTCGCAATGGCGGTTATCGCCGGCTGATCACCCGCCAACAAGGTTTGGAAGGCGTCGACGGCCTTCCGTTGCTTCTGGATCTTGCCGGCGTCAGCGGCCAGTCCCGGCGACCCGGACGAACCGCCGGCTTGCGGGCTGCCCGCCGAGCCCGAGCCGCCGCCCCCGCCCGAAGCCCCGGCGCCGGACGAACCTGACGAACCGGCGCCGGCGCCGGGCCCGGACCCGGACGCCGACCCAGAACCTCCGGACCCACCACCACCGAAGCCGGAGCCCGACCCCGACGATCCATTCGACGAACCGCTCGCAGCCGAACCGCTCCCGGATCCACCGGAGAGGCCCGAGCCGGGGTTGCCGTTGCCCGAGGTGCTCAGACTTCTCTGAACCTGAGACGACGACTTCACGGCCTGGAACAGGCCGTTGACCGTTACCGCTTGCAGCAAGGGATGGCCGGAAAGCCCGGCCATCAGCGTCTCCACGAAAGTCGGGTCGGCGGTCCAGCGCGCCGGAGGGACAACAGCCACGCCCCTCGTCACCCCCGGTGTCTCCACCTGGATCATCGACAGCTCCGCAAGAAGGCGGGTCGCGGCGAGAACGCTGCCACCGCCGCTCGTGAAATCGGACGACAGAGCCGGGTCCGACGCGTACACGTTCAACGGCGTTCCGCCCTTGTCGGGGAGACTGAGCTTGGTCGGAAGCGCGAACGTCGTCTGGCGAGACGACAGCGGAAGGGGGCCGAGGTCGGTGTCCGGAAGGAAAAGGCGGTTCATCCCCAACCCGGTGAGCGCGCCGAGGCTTGCCGTATCGATCGGCCCGTTGACGACCCAAGAGTCGGTCGCGGGCTGCGAACCGAACACCTTCGCCAGTGTCGATTCGCCCGTTCCCACCTGCTGACCGATCTCCGATCCGAGGCCCGCCCCGAGCATGTCGTCGAGCGAAACCGGCACGTAGGTTTGCGGGAGCACCTGATCCGACGTCCGGGCGAGGGCTGCGATCGAGGCCACGGTTGCCTTGTCCGTGGTGGTGCCCGATGCGAGTGCCTCCAGCGTCTGGGGCGAAGCCGCCAGGCTCACGGCCACATCCGCGTGCCCGCCCAGCGCCCCCGCCAGCTGCGACAGCCGGGAAGAGTTCGACTCGCTGATCGGCTCCAGCTGTCCCTGAGGCCCGACATTGGGCCGAGCGGCGATCGGAATCACCGTCGCCACCGACAGGCGGGGAAATCCTGTCGCCGACGGATCGCCCCCCGCGTAAACCAGAAAAGTCGTCAACGGCGTCCCCAAAGGCGCACCGTTGGAATCGGACAGGGTCAACTGCAGCGGGAAGACACCGCTGCCTCCAACCGCGTTGAACGCCGGCAACGACCCCGGCGCGAGCGGCTGCGAAGGGTTGATGGGAATGTTGACGTCGACGCCCCCCTGCGGGTCGGCGGGCAGCTGGCTGACCTGCTCGACCAGCGAGTATCGGGCGTAGCTCGGGACGTGTCCGGCCATCGCGTTCTGGAAGTCGCTCCGCGTGGTCAAACGGCTGAACGCCTGAACCGAAAGCTTGTCCGTCGCGGGATCGCCAGCTCCGATCCGCAGCCGGACCCGGAAGTTCTGCCCCGACACGACCCACGGCGACTGGGCAAGCACCGTGATCGGATCCTGGCCCGAAAGGTCTGCGGCAGAACCGACCGACGGTCGAGGGGTGTTGTCACCCCATGCGGTCGCCGGGACTGTGGCACCGGCCGCGACGACGAGCGCGGCGGCCGCGGCCCTACAGGTCCGGGCGATCACTGGAGCCCGGCCGACAGCACGGAAAGGCCGACCGGCTCCTCGCGAAAGCCGGTCGCCAGGTACAGGGACAGGGCTGCGTCGTTGCCGATCTGGGTGTTCACGATCGCCCGGGTCGCTCCGCCCCGGGCAAGCCAGTGGAGACCGTCGAGGAGCAGCCGCCTCCCGGTGCCCACCCGCTGCCTGCGGGGATCCACGGCAAGGCGCTGGACGAACCCGCGGTCGCCGGACCTTCCGCAGACCGCATACCCGGCCACGCCACGACCGCCGCCGGCGGCCATCCGAAAACGGCTCACCGGAGTTGCCCTCAAAGAATCCTTCAGCCCGGCCGAGTCCAGCTGCCAGAAAGGAGGGAACGCCATCGCGTCGACGGCAAGCACGTCCGCGCGGCGCCAGGGTGGGACCCTCCTCAGCGGAAGGCCCGGCGGGACCTCCGGCAGCCCGCGCGAGATGTCCATCCCGAGCAGGTACAGCCGTTCTTCGACATCGAAGCCGGCCGCAAGAAACCCCACCTGCTCGAGCGGAGACAGCGCGGCCGTCACCACCCGCTTGAACCCCCGACCGGCGAGCGTGTCGAGGCACTGGCGCACGAACTCGGCCGAAGGCAGCGGAGACGTGGGCAGTGGAGTCAGGTAGGCGACCTGCTCATCGCCTCGCCAGCGCCCGGTTCGGGCGCTCTCACGTCCCCAGCTGATCACGTCGGCGGGCGCGGCGCTCACGGGTCAACAAGGCTACTTCGCGTACCCCGCCCGGACCGGTCGTACCCTGGGATGACGATGTCGTCGGTCCCTGTACTGGTGGAGATGCACCCGGCTTGCGGCGCCCACGATCCCGGTCGTTTTCATCCCGAGCGGCCTGATCGCCTGGCGGCCGTGCAGAAGGGCCTCGAGACGGCGCTGAAGTCCGGAGCCGCCAAGACCGTCGTTCCGCGGCAGGCGACCCGAGCCGAGCTGATCCGGGTGCATGATCCGGAAACCATCGACGCGCTCGAAGGGTTCTGCCTGGCCGGAGGCGGCGACATCGACGCGGACACCGCGGCTTCTCCCGGATCGTGGGACGCCGCGCTGGCAGCCGCCGGCGCGGGCCTCGACGCCATCGAGCGCCTTACCGCCGGCGAGGCGGACGCTGCGTTCATCGCCGTGCGGCCGCCCGGCCACCACGCGACGCGCAACCGGGCGATGGGTTTCTGCCTCGTCAACAACGTCGCCGTCGCCGCAGCGTCGCTCGCCGAGGCGGGGGAGCGGGTGTTGATCGTCGACTTCGACGCGCATCACGGGAACGGGACGCAGGAGATCTTCTACGGAGATGCGAGGGTCGTTTACGTCTCCATGCACCAATGGCCGCTCTATCCCGGAACAGGCAAAATCGAGCAGACCGGCGCCGGACCCGCGAAGGGCGCGACGGTGAACTTCCCGCTGCCCGCCGGCGCCACCGGGGACGTGTACCTGGCGGCGATCGAGGAGGTCGTCGAGCCGGTCGCAGAGAACTTCGAGCCGACCTGGCTGATGATCTCGGCGGGATTCGACGGGCACAGGGCGGATCCGTTGACGGACCTCGGGCTCACCTCGGGCGACTTCGCCGAGATGACTTCGCGCCTTTGCGCCCTGGTTCCGCCCGGCCGGCGCTTGGTCACCCTCGAGGGGGGCTACGACCTCAGCGCGCTCGCCGACTCGACCGCGGCGTGCGTCGCCGCGCTGGCCGGAGAGCACCTGCAGCCCGAGGCCCAAAGCTCCGGTGGCCCGGGCCGGCACATCGTCGACGCCGCCCGCTCGCTGCACGTCGAAGGACGCTAAAGGGGAAAAAGACGCCGCAACACGCGGTACTCCCTCTTTTTCCGCCTCAACCCTGTCGCTTGGCAACCCGATAGCCCGATTGATGTTGGATTTGCAGGCCGTACTCACCCATGTGATTGAGGTTGGTGGGTCCGACCTCCACGTGAAGGGCGGCGCGCCTCCGCGGGTGCGGGTCAACGGCGACCTGCGCCCAACCCCGTTTCCTCCGGTGGAGCGGACCGAGGTGGAGGAGTGCCTTCGCGTGATCATGCCGGTCGACCGGATCGAAGAGTTTCACCGCACTGGTGAGGCCGACTTTTCGGTTTCGGTCGACGGCATGGGACGTTTCCGTGGGAACGCCTTCCGGCAGCGGGGAAGCGCAGCGATGGTGCTCCGGCGCGTCCTCCCGCAAGCGATGTCCGTGCTCGACCTCGGCCTCCCGCCGATCGTCACCAGACTGGCCGAAGAGCCCCGGGGCATGGTCCTGGTCACCGGGCCCACCGGGTCGGGAAAGACGACGACGCTCGCCGCCATGATCGACCACATCAACCAGACCCGATCGGCGAACGTGATCACCATCGAGGACCCGATCGAAATCCTTCACCCCGACAAGCGCTCGGTCGTCTGCCAGCGCGAGATCGGCACCGACACTCGCGACTACGCGCAGGCGATGCGGCGGGTTCTAAGGCAGGACCCCGACGTCATCCTCATCGGAGAGATGCGCGACACGGAGACCGTGTCGGCCGCGTTGATGGCAGCGGAGACAGGACACCTCGTGCTGTCCACCCTTCACACCACCAACGCGACCGAGACGATCAACCGGATCGTCGACTTCTTCCCGCCGTTCCAGCAGCACCAGATCCGCCTGACCCTGGCGGGCGTGCTGCGCGGTGTCATCAGCCAGCGTCTCGTGCCGCACTCGTCCGGAGAGGGACGGGTGCCGGCAGTGGAGGCCATGGTGGTGACCGGACGGATCGCGGACCGCATAATCGACCCGACCGGCGCCGGCGCCGAGACCATAGAAGAGTTGATCGCCGACGGCGAGTACCACGGCAT
Source organism: Acidimicrobiales bacterium (assembly GCA_036378675.1). Taxonomy (NCBI): domain Bacteria; kingdom Bacillati; phylum Actinomycetota; class Acidimicrobiia; order Acidimicrobiales; species Acidimicrobiales bacterium. The sequence goes on along the minus strand of DASUWA010000065.1, from coordinate 17,903 downwards.
GCAGACGTTCGATCAGAGCCTGTTCGGTCTTTTCAAGAGCGGAGAGGTCACTCTGCGTGCTGCGCTCGCCGCGGCGACCAACGCGCACGACCTGCGAGTCGCATTGCAGGCTGCGGGGCTTCTCGAAGCGACCTGAACATTCATCGGGGCCGCCGACCCCGGTCTATTTGGATTATTGGCGTGGTCTATTGGCGGCGCCGGCGGGACACGCTTACGACCCCGCCCTTGTTCGGGACGAAGGTGACGTGGCGGATCCGAGCCCGTTCGCCCTTCGCCGAGGTGGGGGCGAACTCGACGCGCCGCAGAGCTTCCTTGAGAACGACCCGCATCTCTGTTGTGGCGAACGCAGCGCCCAGGCACCTCCGGTTGCCCCCGCCGAAAGGCAGCCACGTGAACGGATCCGGGTGCTGACCGTTCCACCGATCAGGGTTGAACTTGTTGGCGTACGGATAGACGCGCTCGTCGGTCTGGATCAGCAAGATCGCCGGCGCCACCACGGTTCCCGTGGGGATCCGGTAGCCGTTGAGCTCGACGTCGGCGGTGAGCCTGCGGGCGACGTCGGCGATCACCGGCCGGACACGGAGACTCTCGGTGACCACGTTGTCGAGGTAGGCGTCATCGTCGTCGATTGCCGCCTGCTGGGCGCGGCGAAGGACTGCCGGGTGCCGGGTCAACCGCTCGAACGTCCACGCCAAGCCTGTGGCAGTCGTTTCGTGACCGGCGAGGAGCAACGTCATCAGCTGGTCGCGCAGCTCCTCGTCGGACATCGAGCTTCCGTCCTCGTCGGTTGCTCTGACGAGCATGGCCAGGACATCGGTGCGGTCGTCAAGGTCCGGATCCGACCGGCAGTTGGCGATCTCGTCGTACAGCGCGTCGTCGGCTCTGGATCGCTTTACCTGCAACCGGCTCCACGGCCAGAAGTTGCGGAGCTTCGGGTACCCCACGGCGAGAAGGTCGATGGCCGCGATGTCGACGACCGGCGGAAGCACCTGGCGCAGGTGGGCGAGCCTGTCGTCCTTCTCGGCGCCGATCACGGCGCGCAGGATGACCTCGAGGGTCAGACGCCTCATCGCCGGCAGGACCGGGAACGGACGGTTCAGGGGCCAGTGGTCGATCTCGGCGGCGGCGATGTCGGCCATCACGTCGGTCTGTTTTCGCACCGCGGAGCCGTGGAACGGGGGTGCCATCAGCCGGCGCTGCCTGGTGTGCTCGGTCTCGTCGGTCACCAGCACCGAGTGCGGACCGAGGATCGGCTCGAGAATGCTGCCGTTCGCCTCGCCGGCGTGGAACACCGACGGGTCGCCCCTGAACACCGTGCGGACCGCTTCCGGGTCCGCCACGTACACGTAGTCGAGGGTGAGCGGCATCCGCATCCGGATGATGTCGCCGTAGCGGCGCTGGCACAGGCGGAAGTACAGGGGCGGCCGGAACCCAGTCAGGGCGGCTTGCATCCACCCGGGGAGGTGCGGGCCGGGGGGTAGGCGGGTGATACCGGGCGTGTGGTCCGTGATGTCGGGCGTGTAGCCCGTATCGGCTGAGGCGGCGAGCGTCATCGCTTCCAACTATGGCGCGCGCGCCGGCTTGTCCGATAGTGGCGATTTGTCTTGTTGCTCGTTCGCCGGCATGTGGGTGCGGTCGGGCCAGGCCACGTTTGGGTGTAACTCTTGCGTTTGGGCATGGAATTTGGCAGGGAGCAGCCTGTTCTCACACCCAAACGCTGTCCGCGTCAGCCAGAGTGGCGTGCAGCCCACCATTCATCGAGGCGCCGGCCAGCCTCGTCCCGTCCAAGAGGGCCTTCATCCAAACGAAGCTCGAGCAGGAACGACAGAGCCTCGCCAACCTCCGGCCCCGGCTTGATGCCCAACCTCTGCATGACTGCGTTCCCGTCGAGGTCGGGGCGGATGGCCTTGAGCTCCTCCTGTTCACGGAGCTCGGCGATGCGCGCATCCAACTCATCCATCCGGCGTGCGAGCGCGCGAGCCTTGGCCGCGTTGCGGGTGGTGCAATCGCAGCGGGTCAGCTCGTTGAGCCGATCGAGTAGTGGGCCGGCGTCACGCACGTAGCGGCGCACCGCGCTATCGGTCCAGCCCATCCGGTAGGTGTGAAAACGCAGGTGCAGCTCGACCAGCCTGCTCACGGTCTCGATGTCCTCGGCCGAATAACGCAGAGCCCGCATCCGGTCTCGGGTCATTCGAGCGCCCACAACCTCGTGATGGTGGAACGTGACCACTCCTCTAGGACCGAACGAACGGGTCTTCGGCTTTCCCACATCGTGGAACAAGGCCGCAAGGCGGACGAGGCGATCCGGAGATGTGTTGTCGACGACCGCGATCGTGTGGGCGAGCACGTCCTTGTGGCGGTGGATCGGGTCCTGTTCGAGCGCGAGCGCCGGCAATTCGGGGATGAACTCCTCGGCTAGGCCCGTCTGAACGAGAAACCAAAGGCCCTCGCTGGGCTTCTCGACGACCATCAATTTGTCGAACTCGTCTCGCACTCGCTCGTCGGAAACGATGTCGAGACGCGCGCGCATGGCGGTCACCGCATCAACAAGCGCCGGCTCAGGATTCAGTTGGTAACCAGCGATGAACCGGGCGGCGCGAAGCATTCGCAGTGGATCGTCGGTGAAGGATTCTTCGGGGGACAGCGGCGTCCGCAGCCGCTGCGCCGCGAGATCGCCGACTCCGTCGAAGGGATCGATCAGCTGCAGGTCGGGCAGGGACAAAGCCATCGCATTCACGGTGAAATCGCGCCTCGACAGGTCAGCCTCGATGCCATCAGCGAACTCCACCTCTGGCTTGCGACTATCCGATCGATAGGCCTCGGCCCGGTGGGTGGTGATCTCCATCCGCCGCCCACCGGCGAGAACGCCGATCGTTCCGAAACGCTTTCCCTGGGTCCAGACCGCCTCGGCCCAACCCGACACGATCTGCTCGGTCTCGTCCGGTAGGGCGTCCGTGGTGAAGTCCAGGTCGCCCCCGGCGGCCAGACGGCCAAGTACGGCATCGCGCACGATGCCGCCAACCAGATAGAGGTGTTTCCCGGCCGCGGCGAAGCGCGAGGCGATCTCGCCCGTCTCTTCAACCAAAGGCTGCAGCCGCTCCGGAATCACGGAGGCTCACAGTACCGGGGGGCGTCGCAGCGTCCCAGTGACTAACAGCTGATCCGGCAGATCCGAAGCGACCCTGGAAGGGCGCGCGGACACAAAGCGAAGCGCGTCACAGATCTCGGCCACGACCCGACCTCCGTCATGGATCACGTCACGCCAGGTGTAGACGAGCAGGAACTTCCCGGTTAGCCGGATCCGGTTTCGCCGGCGTTCGTCCTCGGTCTTTTGCTCCGGGCTGTGGTGGTGCGAATACCCGTCGACTTCCAGCAGGAGGTCAGCGGTCAGGGCGGCGTCCACGCGGTATCGGTCGTCGGGACCCACGCGAACTTCCACCGCGATCGGCTCGATCCGGTGTTGGCGAAGCAACCGGATGAGCTTGCTCTCCAACACGCTGGGGTGAGGCGCGCCCACGAAACCTCGACGCTGGAGTGCCCGGCGCATCGTCCCCACGCCTCTACGCCCGGGCCGCGACAGTCGACAGATCTCGGCTTCGACGCCCTGGATCGTCAAGAGTCCCGTCGCCAGCGCTCGGTCCAGCGCTGAATCCAGAGTGTCTGCGCTGGATAGCGCAGCCAGGTCTATGAGAGTTCGGAGTGGATTGGTGCAAGGAATCCCGAACCGCAATGAACCTGGCACGGGCCAGTCGCGCGAACGGTGAACCCTCGCCCATCCGACATCCGCCGTGATGTCTCGCCCAACCGTCAGGCTGTGGCGCTCGGGCACCCTGTCGAGTCCCCAGAGCCAAGCAGCCGAGTCATGCGACGCCAGCGCGCTTCGTCCAGCTTCAAGGCAACCAGCCATAAGCCACTGGTGCGGAGTCCTCGGGGCGCCGGCAAGCCGCACCACCCGATTGCCCATTCGCTCCCACTCACCAGACACCACGCGGCGCCGTTCTGTTCGGCTGTCGACGCCGAGCGCACGAAGCTCGGCACGGGCAATCACTCCGTGCTGCGCCGCAAACCGGGACCGGAGTTCGCGCATTTCAATGGATCTCATGCCTTCACGCTACGTGGCTTCTGGCAGTTTGGCCAGGTCGAAAGCGTTTTGGGAGTGGAATCGAGCACTGTCCGGTTCGTATCCACGCCCAAACGCAGGATTTACGCCCAAACACGGATGTAGACGGCCACGGACGGGCCCCGTTCGGCCTGGGCCTAGCCCGGCCCGCCGGCGCTAGTTGCCCTCTTTGCGGGCCCGCATGATCAGCGCCGGCGGCACGTAAGCCATCGATTCACGCCACCACGGGCTGCGGGGGGCGCCGATGGCGGGCTCGGGTTCGAGCACCAGGTCGACGCGGTAACTCGAGCGGATCAGCCCCATGTAGAGGTCGGCGAAGGTGTGGTGGTATGCGGTCGTGCTGATGCCGCCCCACGAGGATGTGACCGGCCGGCGATCGAAGTACGACCGGCGGATCGCAAAGCCACCCTCCCCGGATCCGTGCGACGACCCCTCGTCGAGCATGTGGTGGGCGGGGTGGGGGAGGCTGAACACCAGGGGTGCCCCGACTTTCAAGACCCGGTGCACCTGCCGGAAGACCCGGTTGAGGTCCTCGACGTAACCGAAGGCGAACGCCGAAAACACCAAGTCGATCGAGTCCGCCCGCAGAAACGCCAGATCGGCCATGTCGCCCTGACGCAGCTCGACCCGGACCTCTTCGCGTTCCGCGAGTTCCCGGGCGATGGCGAGTTGCGTCCCCGAGAAGTCCACCCCGATCGCGGTCGCGCCGTGCTTCGCGAAAACAATCGACGATTGAGCCGCACCGCACCCCAGCTCCAGGACCCGCTTGCCCTTGACGTCGCCCAGGAGGCGAAGCTCGGCTTCGGTAGGCAGGTCCGGCCCGTAGGTGACTACGTCAGTCGGGAGGTTGGCACTGGCCTGGTACTGCTCGGCGCCGCGGTCCCAGGCTGCTGCGATGTCGCTCATCGGCGACGGACCTTATGCCGTGGCACGGGGCGCCCGCGGCTATGCCATCCATGCGGTCACAAAGTCACCTACGAGCCGCCGGCCTCTAACCCTCGCCGGCGGCGAAATCCTCGACCATCTGGCGGGCGCGCTCGTCGTGGTACTGAACCGGCGGCGACTTCATGAAGTAGGCGGAAGGGCCGAGCAGCGGTCCGCCGATCCCACGGTCCAATGCGATCTTCGCGCAGCGCAAAGCGTCGATGATCACGCCGGCCGAGTTGGGGGAGTCCCACACCTCGAGCTTCATCTCGATGTTCAACGGCACATCCCCGAAGTTGCGGCCCTCCAGCCGGATGTAGGCCCACTTGCGGTCGTCGAGCCAGGCGACGTGGTCCGAGGGCCCGATGTGCACGTCGTCGGCTTCGATCCCGTGGTCGATCTGGCTGGTGACCGACTGGGTCTTGGAGATCTTCTTGGACTCGAGGCGCTCCCTCTCGAGCATGTTCTTGAAGTCCATGTTCCCGCCGACGTTCAGCTGGTAGGTCCGGTCGAGCACCAGTCCCCGGTCCTCGAACAGCCTGGCGAGGATTCGGTGAACGATCGTCGCACCGACCTGGCTCTTGATGTCGTCGCCGACGATCGGCACACCGGCCTTCGCGAACCGGTCGGCCCACACCGGATCGCTCGCGATGAAAACAGGAATCGCATTCACGAACGCAACCCCCGCCTCCAGGCACGCAGCGGCGTAGTGCTTCTGGGCTTCCTCGCTGCCAACCGGCAGATAGGACACCAGCACCTCGGCCCGCGAGGAGCGCAGCACGTCGGTGACGTTCACCGGCTCGAGCGGCGATTCGTCGATCGTCTGCCGGTAGTACTTGCCGAGCCCGTCGAAGGTCGGGCCCCGCTTCACGGTCACGCCGAGATCGCCCACCGCGGCGAAGCGAACCGTGTTGTTCTGGCCGGCGAAGATCGCCTTGCTGAGATCCAGCCCGACCTTGGCGGCGTCGACATCGAAGGCCGCCACGAATTCGACATCACGCACGTGGTACTCGCCGAGCGTGACGTGCATGAGGCCCGGGACCGTGTCGGACGGATCCGCGTCGCGGTAGTACTCGATCCCCTGCACCAGCGAGCTGGCGCAGTTGCCGACTCCGGCGATGGCGACACGGATCTTGTTACTCATTGGGTCGTTCCTCCTGGGATTTGGACAAAGTCGGGACCGTCTCATCACGAGCCGGTCGTTCGGTTTCGGGCCGTTCGGCCCTCTCGTTGGCGATCAACTGATCGATCCAGGTCAAATCGCGCTCGGTCGAGTCGCGGTCGTGCTCGACCAGGCTGCGCGCGTAGCGATCGTGGTCGCGCAGGGCTTTCACACGCGCGCGCATCTGCACCAGGCGCTCGAGAAGCTGCGCCTGCCGGCGTTCCAGCATCCCCAGTCGCGCGTCGGGAGGCAGGTAGCGCGCAAACGCCAAGCGCAAGTTGAAGAACCTCTCGTCGTCGCTCGACTGCGACTCCGCCGCCAGCAACTCCTCGAAAAGAGACTCGCCCCGCGAAGTGATGCCGTACACCTTCTTCCCCCGGCCTCCGCGGCTGGTCCCCTTCCGCGCCCGGAACGCCGCCAGCTCTCCGGCCAGCGAGCCCGTGTGCGGGATCAGCGCTGCGGGAGAGCCGATCGGGTCCACCGCCTTGACCGCGCCGGCCGCCTCGAGCCGCGCGAGAGCGGGGTAGAGCGACCCGAACGAAACCCCGCTCGCGAAGCCGAGGTTCTCCGAAAGCCGCTTCTTCAACTCGTAGCCGTGAAGCTCCTGCTCCTTGAGGAGGCCGAGGATGGCCAGTTCGAGCATGATCGGGTCACTATAGCAGCCCGATGTATCGATCCGATATATCGATGCAACGTCTCCGAAAGCCCGGGGTAGGTCGTCATCCGACCTGCCTCCCGCTGTAGGGTGCTGTGCGTGATGAGCCTCCGACCCGAAGCCCTCGCCGGCGCCGGCGCGGGATCGCGGGTCGGCGGTGAGATCGACTACACCCTCGCCCGGAACTCGGTGATAAAGGAGTTCCGCAAAGGGCGGCTTTCCCGGCTGGACGTTTGCGACGCTCACCCGGATCTGCTCCGGGCTGCCGAGAACGTCGGGGCCGAAATCGAAGAGGACTGCCCCATTTGCAGCGAGGCGAGGCTGCGGCTGGTTTCTTATGTTTTCGGGAGCCGGCTGCCACCGTCTGGCACGTGCGTCACTTCGGAGCGGGAGCTCAAAACTCTTACCCGAACCGCCAAAGACCTCGCCTGCTATGTCGTCGAGGTCTGCCCGGTCTGCGCCTGGAACCACCTGACGAGAAGCTTCGCAGTATCAGCACGCCGCTGACCTGGGTATATATCCCCCAACAATGGTCTCAACGGCACTGGGCCGTGGGCGGCGCGCAGCGGGCAAGCCGACCAGGGTCCGGAAATCCACGGCGGGAAAACCCAACTCTGCCTCGGAAAGCTCCGAGCACGGTCGGCTCTGGCGCTGGAGGCGCTGGATCTTCTCGGCGTTGATTCTGATCGTCGCCGTGATCGTCGGCGGGTTGATCTGGTTTGAGCGCCTGGCTCTGCCCCCGCCCCCGGCCCTGAAGCAGGCGACTCTCATTTACGACGCGTCCGGGCAGCGCGTACTTGCCTCTTTTTCCGAGCAGAACCGGACCAACGTCGCCCTCAACCAGGTCCCCCCGGTCGTCTTGGATGCCGTCGTCTCGACCGAGGACAGGCACTTCTGGTCCGAGGGGGCGCTCAGCCCTTTGAGCATCGTGCGGGCCGCCGCGTCCGACGTGGCCGGCGGGCACCTCCAGGGCGGATCGACGATCACCCAGCAATACGTGAAGCAGGCGTACCTCGGCCCCAAGCGCACCCTGTGGCGCAAGATCGAGGAGGCCGGGCTGGCTATCCGGCTCTCGCACTCTGAGTCGAAGAAGCAGATCATGCAGAACTACCTGAACACGATCTATTGGGGCCGCGGCGCGTACGGGGTCGAGGCCGCGTCGCAGGCCTATTTCGGGAAGCCGGTTCAGCAGCTGGGTCTTCCCGAAGCGTCATTGCTGGCTGCACTGATCAGAGAGCCCGAGCTCGCAGACCCGGCGCACAGCCAGACCATTGCGCAAAGGAATCAGGCGTCCACGTTGAAGGCGATGGTCCGTGACCACAAGATCACCAGCGCCCAGGCGGCATCCGTTGAGGCAACGCCCTTCTCTCAATATGTGATCCCTCCCTCCAGCGGCGCGCTCGCCCAGACCAACGGCGGCGCGACGGGAGACGAGTACTTCATTTCTGCTGTCCGCCAGGAGCTTTACGCCAAGTACGGCCGGGCCGCGGTTGACATCGGCGGTTTGCGGGTCACCACCACCCTGGACCCGTCGATGCAGACGGATGCGTACAACACGGTGTACGGCCCGAACCGCTTGGCCTTGAACCCGGCGAAGGGCGAACCCTCGGGCGCGCTGGTCTCGCTGGATGACAACGGCGCGGTCAAGGCGCTGGTAGGCGGCCAGAACTACTCCACCTCGACTGTCAACCTGGCCCTTGGGTCGGCCGGCGGTGGGAGCGGCCGCCAGTCGGGATCGGCGTTCAAGGCGATCATGCTTGCTGAGGTGCTGAGGGAGGGGTACACGGCGGAGTCTGTTTTCCCGGCGCCACCGCAGTTGGTGATTCCCCACGGCAACGCCGGCGGCGCGCCGTGGAAGGTGACGAACTTCGAGGGTGAGACGCCCGCGCCGCAGCTGAACCTGGTCGACGCAACGGCTCACTCGATCAACACGGTGTACGCGCAAGTCGTCGACAAGATCGGTGCAGAGAACCTCGACTCGATGGCGATCTCGTTGGGCATTCGCCCATCCGAGATGGCCGGCGCATACCTGTCTCAAGTGCTCGGGACCGCGCAGGTGTCGCCGCTCGAGATGGCGGCGGCGTACGCCACGTTCGCCGACGGCGGCGTGTACCACCAGCCCTTGCTGATCACCAAGGTGACCAAGGCGGACGGGAGCTCGTTGCCGTTGCCGATCGACCCGCAGAGCAGGATGGTGCTGATGCCTTCTCAGGCTGCCCAGCTGGACTACGTACTGCAGCAGGTGGTGCTGAGGGGGACGGGAACCGCCGCCGGCGGGATCGGCTCGGATGTCGCCGGCAAGACCGGCACCACGGAACACTCGAGCGACGCGTGGTTCATCGGGTTCACCCCTCACCTGAGCACCGCGGTGTGGATGGGGTACGCGGACAGCATCCGGCCGATGGTTAACTTCCGTGGCTACTCGAGCATCCAGGGCGGTGGCATCCCCGCCGAGCTTTGGCACTCGTACATGGCGTCGGTACTGGCGTCGATGCCGCAGTACAAGGGGACGTTCCCCTCGGTCACCCTCACCGGCAAGGTGCTCACGCCGCCAACGGACATCCCTGGGCTCCCCGGGCTCCCGGCGCCACCGCCGCCGCCACCACCTCCATCGGCCACGACGGCACCGGCTACGACACCGACCACGACACCTTCAACGACAGCGGCGACGAAGCCCTCGCCGTCGTCGAATCCGCAACAGCCTCCGTCCACCTCCCCGCCGACCTCCGCGTCGTCGTCGCCGACCACGCGATCCACGCGGTCAACCACGACAACGACCCCGGTCGGGTAGTACCATTACCGCCACAACCGCCGGCAGCCAAGTGGCGCTGGACGGACAAAGGAGGTAGCGACATGGCCACCAAGCAGACCGCGCCTTCCATCCGCGCGCGCAAGGCAAGCGGCGAGCCCCTGGTGATGGTGACCGCCTACGACGCACCTACCGCCCGGGTCGCCGACGCTGCTGGCGTGGACCTGATTCTCGTCGGCGACTCGCTGGCGATGGTGGTGCTCGGCTACGACGACACCCTCCAGGTGACCGTCGACGACATGGCTCACCACGTCGCCGCCGTCGCCCGAGCAAAGCCCCAACCCATGGTCGTGGCCGACCTTCCGTGGCTGAGCTACCACACCGGTTCGCCGGACGCGGTACGCAACGCGGCGGCGCTCATTCGGGCGGGGGCTCAGGCGGTGAAGCTCGAGGGGGGGCACAAGCGGGTTCCGGTGATCGAGGCGATCATCGACGCGGAGATCCCGGTGATGGGACACCTCGGCCTGACCCCTCAGTCCTTTCACGCCATGGGTGGGTTCAAGGTTCAGGGCAAGAACCTCGAAGCCGCTCGGGCTCTGGTCGACGATGCCAAGGCGCTGGAGGCGGCCGGCTGCTTCTCGATCGTGCTCGAGGGAATCCCCGACGTGGTGGCGCAGCTCGTCACCGAGTCGGTGGCAGTACCGACGATCGGCATCGGGGCGGGGGTGCACTGCGACGGGCAGGTGCTCGTTTTCCATGACGTCCTCGGCTTCGACGATCGGCCGGCACCCAAGTTCGTTCGCCGGTACGCGGCCCTGAAGGCCGACGCGGTGGCGGGGCTGGAGGCGTGGGCGGCGGATGTGCGCTCGGGTCGTTTTCCCGGCGAGGACGAGACCTACCACCTCAACACCGACATGGCCGCGGAGCTGGCGCCGGCGATTTCTCTCTACTGAGCTAAGGCGAGATCACTCCATCTGGGGACGAGCGTCTGCGTTTGGGAGTGGAATTCGCCACGATCCGGCTCGTTTCTATGCCCGAACGCAAGATCCACTCCCAAAACCGTCAGCCCGAGCAGGGACCGCCCAGCTGGATGGAAGAACCTGGTCCGATGCCTAACGCAGCCAGGCCGCCCTTCGGAACCTCGATCGCCGTTTGGTAGGTAGCGGACGCACCGAACGTCGGGCAGGGCGTAACCGTCGCCGGGCACGGGTTCATGTTCGTGGAGGACACGTAGCCTCCGTCCGCCGCGAACCACGCGATTGAAAGAGGGATGAGCGTGTCCTTCATGTAGAAGCGCACCTGCGTCGGAGCCGGGAACTCGAAAACCATTCCCGGCCAGCCGTGCAACGACGTTTGGTTCATTAGGCCCCGATCCTGCTGTGCGGTCGTAGTCGCCAGAAGGGCGCACACAGGACGGTGCGATGCACGGAGACCGGTGCCGGCGGTGATCGTGACGAAGGTCGCGCCGAACCCCGAGAAGTGTTTGTCGGTAACCCGGCCGGTCACCGGTACGAGATACGGATTGGCGGGGCGGTTCGCACCCACGATGAGAAAAGCGAACACGCCGAGAGCGGCGATGACCCAAGCGGTCTGAGTCAAGCGGCGGACAACCCACGCCGGCGGGCTCTCAAACCACTGCCGGTCGAGCTGCATGGCGGTTATTGTCACACCGGCGTGCCACGATGCGCCTATCGCCCAAGGGGGAACCGGGCCGAAGCCGGCAAAGTGTGTTCTGCCGGAGTCGCGCCCCTCCTCGCCGCCGGGCCAGTATCGCCGAGGTCGAGTACCATGACCTGTCTTCAAAACGAGACCCTGCTCCGGATCGCCCGGAGCCCCGAGCCAAGGCCGGGTCCATAGGGAGGTGGTTAGCCGCAATGCGGCATTACGAAGTCATGGTCATCCTCGACGCTGGGCTGGAAGAGGACGACATCCGGACCATCGTTGACCGAGCCACGCAGGCAATCACCGGCGCGGGTGGAACCGTCGACAAGGTGGACCGATGGGGGAAGCGCCGCTTCGCCTATGAGGTCCATCACCGCACCGAGGGTTACTACGTGCTGTTGGAAGCCACTGCTGAGCCGGGCGCGGTCGAAAGCGTTGAACGGGTGCTCACCCTCGCAGACGAAGTCATCCGCCACAAAGTGATCCGCCTGCCTGAGAAGGCGGTCGGAAAGGCCCTTTCGAGACCGACGGGGCCCTCCGGCAACGGCGCACCGGCGGAAGCAAACGCGAACGGAGCGAACTAACCATGTCGAACGGAAACCACGTAAGCATCGTCGGAAACCTCACCCGCGACCCCGAATTGCGGTTCACCCCTTCCGGTCAGGCGACCGCGACCTTCGGCGTCGCCGTCAACCGCCGCTGGCAGAACCGGCAGAACCAAGAGTGGGAAGAGGCCACATCTTTCTTCGACGTCGTCTGCTGGGGCCAGCTGGCGGAGAACGCCGCCCAGTCGCTCTCGAAGGGAACCCGGATCCTGGTATCCGGGCGCCTGGATCAGCGCAGCTGGGAGACGTCGGAACGGGAGCGTCGTTCCAAGATCGAGATCACCGCGGACGAGGTCGCACCGAGCCTGCGTTGGGCCACAGCCACCATCAGCAAGAACGAGCGCCGCAGCCCGGAGGGTAACTCCAACAGCAGCTCTTCCTACAGTGGCGGCGGCAGCCGGCCCGCGCCGAACGAAGCCCACGGGGAGTACCACTACGAAGAGGAGCCCTTCTAGCCCTATGGCTCGTAACAACGACAGAGACCGTGGGACAAAGAGGACCCTCAAGGACAGCAGGCCCCGCGGCAAGAAGAAGGTCTGCATCTTCTGCAAGGAGCATGCGGAGTGGGTTGATTACAAAGACGTCAACCTGCTCCGCCGCTTCATGAGTGATCGAGGCAAGATCCGAGCCCGTCGCGTCACCGGGAACTGCGCCCAACACCAGCGGGAGGTGCAGGTGGCGATAAAGACGGCTCGGGAGCTCGCCCTCCTGCCGTACACGCAGCGGACGGTCAACGAGCGTGGGCCTGGACGACCCTCGCGCGCCGGGCGCAGGGAGGATCTCAGTGAGCTCGGCGATCAGATCGAGGCCGAAGACAACGGCACCGAGTCCGAGTTGGACGAGGACGGCGCCGAGGACATCGACGAGGAGCAGGAGTCTCCGGAGTTCGAGGAGAGCGGGGTCTAGATGCGCGTCGTACTCCGATCCGACATCGACAACGTCGGCAAGCGCGGCGATATCGTCGACGTGGCGGACGGATTCGCCCGGAACTACCTGCTTCCGAAGGGCCACGCCATCGTCGCCACTAACGGTGTCACTGCCCAGGCGAATGCCATGCGCAGGGCTCGCGACCTCAAGGACGCCAAGGACCGCGAGTCTGCAGAGCTCGTCGCCCGAACCCTCGTACCGATGGTCATCCGGATCCCTGCGAAGGTGGGAGCTGGTGGCCGGCTGTTCGGTTCGGTTACTGCGGCGGACGTGGTCGACGCCGTGGCCACCCAGACCAAGGTGAACCTCGACCGACGGAAGCTGCACCTCGAAGAGCCGATCAAGTCAGCGGGCACCCATGAGGTTCCCGTCAAGCTCCATAGTGACGTCGAGTTCCGCGTGACAGTCGAGGTCGTGCCCAGCTAACTCGACGAGACAGATTAGTCAGAGGACAGCCCGGCTCTGCCTAAGGTTCGATCCGTCCCTGCCAAAGCAGGAAAATGGATCGAACCCCTCGGCAGGCCGGCCTTTCCTCTCGACCGCTCAATTCGCCTAAAATGGATCGAACCGAGTCGCCCCGATTGCGGTCGACGTGAGCTGATCCGGAGGGCGAGAGGCGGAGGGGACGAATCTCGTTTTCGTGCGAAGCACGGACGGATTCGGAATCGACGCCTACCGCCCCTCCAGGATCAGATCGAATCCGTTAGACCGCTTACACACGTGCCATGTTGGCAAAACGAGTGTGGTGATCCAGGAAGGCCAGCTGGCACTTGCCCGTCGGACCGTTCCGGTGCTTGGCGACAATCACCTCGGCCGTTCCGCGGTCGGCGGACTCGGCGTTGTACATCTCGTCTCTGTACAGAAACAGGACCACGTCCGCGTCCTGCTCAAGCGATCCACTTTCGCGCAGATCCGCTAGCACCGGCCTCTTGTCAGCGCGCATTTCCAGGTTCCTGGAAAGCTGCGACAGAGCGACGACCGGAACTTCCAACTCGCGCGCAAGAACTTTCAGTCCACGGCTGATGGACGACACCTCCAGCTGCCGATTCTCTGCGGTGGTTCGACTCGACATGAGCTGGAGGTAGTCGACAATGATCAGCCCGAGGCGTCCCTCGCGCGCCTTGAGCCGGCGGGCTTTCGCGCGGATCTCCATGACCGTGAGGTTCGGGTTGTCGTCGATGAACAATGGCGCATCGCTCAGCCGCGCAACGGCCTGGCTGATCTTGGGCCAGTCGGCTTCGGCCAATCGGCCGTTGCGGATTCGGCCGGCGTCGATTCGCGCTTCGGAGACAAGGAGTCGTTGGGTGATCTCCTCATGGCCCATCTCGAGCGAGAACACCAGGGTGGGAATCCGCGCCTCCACAGCCGCATGCGCGGCCATACCCAACGCGAATGAAGTGTTGTGCGTCGGGATCATCGACTCGCCGGCCAGATAGAGGTGCGACGGCGAATCGACGGTGATGCACCGCACCGGTACCGAATCGACCGGACTGATCGCCGTCACTGCTCGCCGCCCGTGGTTGCGCAGCTTCCGCTCAGGGGACCGATCCGGAAGCAGTTCGGCCTTGCGGGGTAGCCGGAAGACCGGATCCAATGGAGTCCACGCGAACCGCCAAGCAATGACGACCCTGTCATCGAGAAGCCGGATCCGCTTCTCCTTCAGCTGTCCGGGCTTGTGCCCTAACGAGCACACCAACTCGCGGACGTGTTCGCACAGTTCACGGTTGGACAGGCAGAGCTCCGCCCGGCCTTGAAAATCAACATCGCCTTCGGTGTCGAGAATCCCTTGCAACAGCGCGAGCCGCTGCTTGAAGGACGCGCGCAGGTACACGGCCGGGATGTGCTTCGTGGAATCACCAGCCAGCAGCCCAACCTGTCGAAGCTCTCGGCTGAGTTCGCGCCTCTCGCCGATGAACGCGCGCCAAGCGTCAGCAGAGCTCGGGCTAGTTGAGTACTCGATCCCTCCACGATGGAAGAGGGGGTAACCCGCGACAACGAACTCTCTCTCGAAATGAGCGATGTCATGATCAGCAATCGTCAGGCCGGCACTCTTGGTGTGCCCGTCGCCGAGCCAGCAGCCCAGGACGTAAGGATCCACGGGTAGGTCCTGCTCGGGCAGCTCGAGTGGATGAGCCAACGGCAAGTACCACCGCGCACGGCCATCACCGGCGCGGACGCCCTGGTCGACCATCTGTTGAGTGGTCACCACGCGCGACCGGTCACGCAGCGAAACGTCGTAGGCCATCCACTGGTGGTCCGCGTCGGCCACCAGGCTGGAACCATCGTCGAACTCGAGCCGGTAACAGGTCCTTTGCTCGTGGACCGGGGAGGTGTACGTAACCGCGCAGGGAGCACCGGCCTCACCGAAAACGCGGTCGCCGACCTCCAGCGAGCCCATCGTCTTCCAGCCGTCCGGGGTCGGGATCGAGGTGTCCAGCGCGAGGGCTTTGCCCATTGCCGGGCGAGCTCCGACGATCACCAGGGACGACGGCTGCAAGCCGTACAACCGCTCGTCCAGGTCGATGTAGCCGGTCGGCACCCCGGTGATCAGCTCGCCCCGCGTGTAAAGGCTTTCCAGGCGGTCGAGGCTCGCCATGAGCAGGCTCTGGAGGGGCTTCAGGCTGTCGGTAACCCGCCGTTCGGCGATGTCGAAGACCAGCGCCTCCGCCTGATCGACCGCCGCGGCGACATCCTCCGGCACGCTGTAGCCCATCTCGGCGATCTCGCCGGCGACACCGATCAGCCGGCGGAGAAGTGCGTGCTCCTCCACGATTTCGGCGTACCTGCCTGCGTTCGTCGTCGCCGGCGTGTCGGCCTGCAGCCCCACCAGCGCGGGCAGGCCGCCTGCCGCTTCAAGGAGTCCGGCTCGCCCCAGCTCGTCGGCAACGGTGACCGGGTCGGCCGGCTCGCCGCGGCCATACAAGGTGGTGATCGCATCGAAGATGTGCGAGTGGGCCGGCTTGTAGAAGTCTTCGGCCCTGCAGAACTCCACCGCCGCTGCGATCGCGTCGCGCGACAGCAACATCGCTCCGAGAAGCGACTGCTCAGCGTCGAGGTTGTGGGGGGGAACCCGCGAACCGCCTTGCCGGGCGCGCCTGCGAGCCTCGTCGATCGCCTGCACCATGGGACGCCTACCTAACTACGTCCCGTCTGTGGGCAACTAGACCCAAAACGCTGTGAATTGCAGGGGGACAAAGCGTTAACGAACGGGGATAACTGCGGCGATGTCTGGCGGCGCTCATCTCGTCGACGAAGATAAGCAGGCACCTGTGACCACCAAAATCTCTCTGATCACATCACGGCTCCCACCGGACACCAACCAGTTCGAGGAGCTGCTGGCCTGGATCGTCGACTCGACCAATGCGCCCCGGCGCGTCCTCGATGTGGGGGGAGGGGGGTCGTTTTACGACTTTGGCGGTCGTTTGCGACCTCACGCGCAATGGATGTCGGGTGTCGACCCGGACCCGACCGTCCTCGACCGTCCGTGGCTCGACGAGGCGCACGCGGCGACGGTCGAGGAATACGCCCGCGCCCGATCGTCGGGGGCCGAGGCGTTCGATGCCGCGGTTTGCCTCTACGTGGTCGAGCACGTCGAGCAGCCGCTCGCATTCCTGACCGCGATCCGTTCGTTGCTCAAAACGGGCGGGGCGTGCTTCGGGGTGACCCCAAACCTTTGGCACTACTTCGGCATGATCAGCGCAGCGGCGACCCGCGCCGGCGTGGAGGACTGGCTTCTCCACAGGGTCCGGTCGTCGGAGCTGATCGAGGCGTACCACTCCCCGGTGCGCTACCGCATGAACACGATCAGGTCTCTCTCCAGAACCGCCGAAGCCGCCGGGTTCAGGGCCGCAGAGGTGCGGGGTCTGGATCAGCCCGGGATGTTCGAGACCTATTTTCCTGAGCCGCTGCGGGCTTTCCCCAGGTTGTACTCCCGGGCCATAAATCGGGTCGGGTCGCCCCATCTCTGCGGCTCGCTCATCTTCCGGCTGGATACCTAGCCTGGCGCCGCCCGAGGCACTTTTTCCCCAATCCCCAGAACGAACGACCCCCTCCGCGGAGCTGGATCCGCCCGGAGAAGCCGCCCGCCGCAGGTGCTACCGTGGACGGTCTTGCCCCTGCATGAAGCCGGGGGCCGGAGATCGGCTTTCTTCCCCAGTGGGCACGATTCGTTCCAGAACGAAGCGTTGTCCGGTATGGCCGAGTTCTCCACAACTTGTGGATCATCTTGTGGATGTCGGACCGGTGGGAGGCATAAAGACCAAGTGACGCTGGTGGAGGAGCTGTGGACAACATGCTCTGACCTCCTGCGAGGCGAGGTCTCGGAGGCGGTCTGGCGGACCTGGTTCGGAGGCGTGGAGGCGGTCGATCTCTCGGGTGACGAGCTGATTCTCTCGGCTCCCAGCTCGCTGGTAAGGGACCGGCTGAGCGAGCGCTACATTCCACTGATCGAGCAATTTGCGAAGATTGCGGGCGGGAGGCCGATCCAAGTGAAGATCGTCTCCAGGCCGGCTCCGGCCCAGCAGCCGGACACGGCAGAGGAGGAGGCCGAGCTGCACGGGGCCGCGTTTACCCAGGTAGAGGCCCTGAACGAGGGCGGCAACGGCAAGTCGGAGCACCTCGCTGACGGAGGAGCAGCCACCGCAACACAGGTGGCGGCGCGAGGGGACGGGCCATCGCTGAACCCGCGCTACACGTTTCAGGCGTTCGTCATCGGCGCGTCCAATCGCTTCGCGCACGCCGCCGCACAACGAGTAGCCGAGACGCCCGCCCAGAGCTACAACCCACTCTTCATCTACGGAGACTCAGGCCTGGGGAAAACCCATCTCCTCCACGCCATCGGGCACTACGTCGTGGAGAACTTCTCGGGCATGCGTGTCCGCTACGTATCCACCGAGACGTTCATGAACGACTTCGTGGACGCCATCCGTACCAATGGGCAGACCATCTTCAAACGCCGGTACCGCGAGTGCGACGTGCTGCTCGTCGACGACATCCAGTTCATGGAAGGCAAAGAGGGGCTCCAGGAGGAGTTCTTCCACACCTTCAACTGGCTCTACGAAGGGTCCAAGCAGATCGTCCTGTCGTCCGACCGCCATCCT
>DASUWA010000064.1 GCA_036378675.1 Acidimicrobiales bacterium | reverse complement strand
GCGTTCCGGAGGCCCGACCCGTTCGGCTGGTCCCGGGACTCACTCCGCCGCGCCCATGCACGGTTCCCAGCAGAACGGCGTCTGTCCCCAGGTATCGGGGTGTGTCCGGCCATCGGCCGGGGCGAAGATGACTCCGTGGTGCCTAATCTGAGGCTAGATAAGGCCAAGTAGTGATGTCAAGCATCATTAATTGACATATATCCCTATCTGTCCCTACAGTAGGGATCTCGAACACGTGTGCGGGGTCTGGATCGAAACCAGCGGTGATGCCGTGCCTGCCATCGGCTCCTTCCCGACCGCGCACCCGGGACATCACGGAGGGAAAGGCGGATGACTCAGCTCACCTTCAGAACCGCCACCAAGGAGCAGGCCAAGGCCCGTATCGCGCTCACTGGGCCTACCGGGTCTGGCAAGACCTACACCGCGCTGCTCATCGGCACCAGGCTGGCCGACCGGGTCGCTGTGATCGACACCGAGCACGGCAGTGCCTCCAAGTACGCCGACGAGTTCGCCTTCGACACGCTGCAGTTCGCGACGTTCGAGCCGACGGCGCTCGTCGACGCGCTCGCCGTGGCCGCCCACGGAGGTTACGAGGTGGTGATCGTCGACTCCCTTTCGCACTTCTGGTCCGGCGCCGGCGGAATGCTCGAGCAGGTCGACAACGCCGCGAGGCGTGCCGGCGCGGGGAACAGCTTTGCCGGCTGGAAAGACGTCCGCCCCATGGAACGAGCGATGATCGAAGCGCTGCTCGCCTACCCAGGCCACGTCATCGTTACCATGCGGACCAAGACCGACTACGTGGTGGAGACCGACGAGCGTGGCCGTAAGGTGCCGCGCAAGATCGGGCTCAAACCCGAGCAGCGGGAAGGCATCGAGTACGAGTTCGACATCGTCGGTGACCTTGACTACGAAAACGTCCTGGTAATTTCCAAGTCCCGGGCAAAGCCGCTGTCTGGGCTCGTGATCCGCAAGCCCGGTGCGGAATTCGCCGACTCGGTCCTTGCTTGGCTCAATGCCGGCAAACCCGTCCCGAGCGTCTTCGACTGTATGGCCACCGCGACCGCTCCCGATGTCACCTACGAGCAGCTGCGTGCCCTCTACCAGGAGGCATCGCGGCATAACTGGCTCGAGGCTGTCGTCCTAGGCTCTAACGACAAGCCGATCACGCTCAGGGACCTGATCGTACAGCGGGGTAACGAGGAGAGGGGCAGGAGGCAGGTCCAGGACGACAGCGGGCAACAGAGCGAGGAAGACAAGCCACGGGGCGCGAAGGACAAGGTAGCACCGTGAGCTTGAAGGAAGACGCCACCACGGTCGCTGTGCTCAGGGCGCTGCGCGACGTCATAGACGCTGAGTACGAGGCCGCTCGCCTTCGGGTTTTCGCCGGCCTGCGCGAGGCGCGGGACGAAGTGGGCCTTAAGTCGATACGGGTGACGCTTCCCGACGGCACACCAATCGCCACCGTTACGCTCATCGATCCCAAGTCGGCGACCGTCGTCGGCGATGAGGCCGCCTTCGTGGCCTGGGTGGCAGACCGTTACCCCGGCGAGATCGAGACGCAGGTACGGGTCCGCCCCAGCTGGCAGCGGAAGTTCTTGTCAGAACTGGATCCCTCCGCCGACCCGGTCATCGATCCCCGTACCGGGGAGACCGTCGAAGGACTGGTGACCATACCGTCCTCCGGACCGCGCTCGTTCAGCCTCCGCCCCGTACCCGGCGGCACTCAGGAGGTCAGCCGGGCTTGGCGCCGCGGCGAGCTGGACCTGCACCGGATGCTCTCTCTCGAGGGGACTCGTCCATGACCGGCGATGCTGTTCGGAGCAAGGACTCACTCGATCCCGCGCCGTGGTCCTTGGCTGTTGAGGGCGGCCACCACCGTTGCGCGGGATGGGCCTTTGAGAGGCGGGCCGACCAGTTGCAGTGCGTCCGTGATGCCGCCCGATACGAGTTCAGTGAAATGGGCCGGCAGTACAACCGCTCCGCTACACCACCGGTCTGCCCAGCGCAGAAGGTGACCGTGGATGACCCCGGTTGAGATGTGCCATCTCGCCGCGTTTCTGGCCTCCAAGAATCCGTCGGCGCGAGTGCAGGAGTCCTCACCCCAGTTTTGGCATGCGTTGCTCGCTGAGGTAGACGATACCGATGC
>DASUWA010000063.1 GCA_036378675.1 Acidimicrobiales bacterium | reverse complement strand
CGCGGAACGCCGACTCGGCGCTGGGTCCCCGAGTCCCGTCGGAAGCCGGAACGCTCGATAACTCCGATGTTCTGCGCTATTCGAGGTCGACTCGGACCGTGACCGGCTTGCTCGCCGACGCTCTGAAGATGACACCATCGGCTCGGCCGACGATCCCGTTCTCGGCGTCGAGAGTCCGCCGTCGACGATAGGCGTTGTCGTCAGCGACAACAGCAGCGGTGCCTCCATACCAGCGACGACCCACCTTCACCCTCACCTTCGGATCGGACATTAGGTTCTTCACGTAGTCGCAGCGCTCGCCGTGTTCTGAGACGATCCAGAACACCGATCCATCGAGGCCGTTGCCCACAGGAGTTAGCCTCGCTCGACCACTTCGGCGGCCGGTTGTCTCCAGCAGAGCGAACGCCCGAGGTGCTACACCGAGACGCAATAAGAGCTTGTTGGGCGGGTTGAGGACGTATTTCTCAAGCGTTCGTTGCAGGCGACCCCCAGTAGCCATGACGCGAGTCTCGCGCCGGAATCGCCGCCACCGCATAGTCCGAAATCCGACGTGCGCCGGAACACCGCAGATCGCCGATTACCGGACGTGGCAAGGTGCTCAGCCCGTCTAGAGGCGAGCCAGCAGCTTGGATCACGGAGGACGTCACTCCGATTCCTCGCAATATCTATGGGGTAACCAAGACAGCCGCCGAGGACCTGTGCCAACTGGCCCACCAAGACCACGGGCTGGCGTGTGTGGTTCTCAGAGTCAGCCGGTTCTTCCCCGAGGACGACGACAACGACTCCACCCGAGACCGCTATGAGTCCGAGAACTCCAAGGTGAACGAGCTGCTGTTCCGCCGAGTCGATCTCGCTGACGCGGTATCCGCGTGTCAAGCCGCAGTCAGCCGCGCACGGGCAGTTGGATTCGGGCGGTACATCATCAGCGCCACGACACCTTTCGACAGCCAAGATGTCAAGGACCTTCGCTCGGACGCTCCAGGCGTCGTGCGCCGGTACTTCCCCGATTTCGAGGAGGTGTACCCACGCAGAGGATGGCGGATGTTCCCAAGCCTGGATCGGGTCTATGTGAACGGCAGAGCACGACTGGAACTCGGCTGGGAACCGATCCATGACTTCGCCTGGGCGCTCGAGCAGCTCCGACACGATCGAGAACCCTCAAGCGACCTTGCCCGAGCCGTGGGCAAGAAGGGCTACCACTCGAAGCCAACCGGCGTGTACACCACTCGGTAGAAGTCGGAACGCATAGAGCCGAATCCCGAGCGGACCGTCGCCCGCTCGCGGTGTCTTATTGGGGGCGCCGGGCGAATCTTTATGCGCTCGCCGAAAGATGCCGCAGCCTGCTGAACGAGCCAGAGAGGGGCCGGCCGCTCTCTAAGGCTTGAGGGTTTAGATCCGCAGGGGGTGCGTCGTTCCCGGGCCGACTTCGCTGAGCCCGTAAACGACGGATGGCTCGTCGTCGCCGACTATCCGTCCGTAGTCGTGAGCGAAGAGGTTGAAGTCGGTTTTGATCGCTCGCGCCTTATCCGTGGGAGGGCTTCCTTCATACCACCGGCTCCGGAAAGCCGTTTGAGATTCGACCACGGAGTGCATTTCTCCGATCGGAGTCAGACGGTTCCGGCAATATTTACCAGCGTTGTGTAACACTGGGCGGGGCGCCAGACGTTGTAGGAGCGTGACGGCGCATGCGCCAGCCGATGTGGATCCGTACGTAAAGGCCCTGGAGGGTTCCCCTGACCCGGCCAGCTACGAGGCTGCTTTTGCCGGGTATTTCATGCTGGCCATGCGGGCTGCCTGGCGGGTCACCGGTGACAGGACCGCCAGCGAGGACGTCGCCGCTGAGACCATGGCCCGGGCCTTCGCCCGTTGGGACCGCCTGCACGGTCTCGCCTATCTGGAGGCCTGGATCCAGAGGGTGGCCATCAACCTGGCGATCGACTGGGATAGACGGCGGCGGCCCCACATCGACACCCGAAACCCGCCGGATGCGATCGAGGCGACCATCGGCTCGGTGGACCTTGTGTCCGCCCTACGTCGGCTCAGCCGGCGTCAACGGGAGGCAGTCGTCTTGCACTACCTGCTCGACATGCCTATAGAGCTTGTGGCGGTTCAGTTGAGGCTGTCGGACGGCGCGGTGAGGTCACACCTGCATCGCGGCGTACAGAAACTGCGCGCCATACTCAGCATCGAAGGGGTCAACCATGTTTGATCAGT
Source organism: Acidimicrobiales bacterium (assembly GCA_036378675.1). Classification (NCBI taxonomy): domain Bacteria; kingdom Bacillati; phylum Actinomycetota; class Acidimicrobiia; order Acidimicrobiales; species Acidimicrobiales bacterium. The sequence continues at coordinate 1,770 of DASUWA010000063.1, read as the reverse complement.
TCAAGACCGAGCCGCCGCCACCCCGGAAGGATATGGCCGACCTACGCCGCTACAGCGAGGAGCGGGGCCGCTGGCTTCGAAGGAGGTCCAAGCGGGTACGCGCCAGCCTGGCCGGCGCCGGGCTGTGTGCTGCGGTTGCGGCGGTCGTCGTCCCGCTGACAACCTTGTCGGGGTCGCCCCAAACGAACGTCGCCGTGTCAAAGCCGACCACCCCCACCGCCGCAACCTGTACCGCCGAAGATGTCCGAGCGCAACGGTCCGCCGCCATGCCGGCCCCGCGGCGGGCGACCGAATCGGTGCAGTTGAACTCCGGCCGCTCTGCTGACCTCCTGCCGGCTCAAGCGGGGGTGACACCGCAAGTGCCTGCCGAGTCGGCGTGGGCCACGGCCAACCTTCCGACCGCAGGCGGCGGGCGGGCCGCAATCGTCTTCGGCATCTACCCGACGGCAACGGCCGGCTCCGCCCAGCCGTCGACACCGGTGTGGCTCGTGTACGCCTCTGATGTGGCGCTCACCGACGGCTACGTCACAGGCGGCCCTCCCATCGGCGTGCAAGGCACCTGCCAGTTCGGCTACGTGAAAGCCGTCGTGAACGCCACTACAGGGGCTGTAATGGAGCGCGGCGCGGGTCTCTACTGAATCAGCAGTGGAGGCTCGGCTCGTTCCAGGTGTTGTACGACGTCCACGGGCTGCTCGAGTAGAGGCAGTACGGCGGGGCGTACTGGGAGGCGTTCCACGGCCAGTTAACCCAGGTCTGGGTGCCGGCTTTGATCGCGATATTGCCCGAGTTCGTTTCGGTCGGCAGAGTCGGAATCGGGGCGCCGCCCTTCACGGTCCCTTCACCAATAACCGAAGGGTAAGGGCTGTTCGAGAAGCCCATGTTGAAGTAACCGGCCACGTTCACCCACCGGCCGCCCCAAAGGATGAACGGGTAGTAGAGGTTGTTCCCGCTTGTCTGTACGCGGACCGTGATCGACTTGACGGCCCCGCTCCCGAGGTTGAACTGGGTGAAGGAGTTGCTGTAGGTGTTGTTGCCGTTCAGCCACTGTTGTACGAACACGTAGTCGGATTGACCGTTCACCCACTGCCAGCCGATCTGTATGAAGTTCGCGGTCGCTGGGTTATTGGTGTTCTGGACCCCGACCCAGTTCGAATACCACTGCTTGTATGCCCAACCGTTGGTGAGCCCTGGTACGGCAATCCCGAGGTTGGAACCGGTGCCGTAGGCGTTCCCGCCTCCAAGAAGACCGGTCTGGTAGTTGCACGTTCCTGCCGGGTAGCAGTTCGCGCCGACCGCGACCGCCGGCTCAGACACCGGGTTCGCCGGGCCGGAAGGAGCTGCCGCTGGGAACGGATCCGGAGTGCCCTGGCCGGTGAACCGGCACATGGTCGAACTATTCATTGGCGTCTGCGCGGCCTCGTCTGCGGTCCCGGGATGACCGGAGGCAACCTCGGCGGGGCACGCCCGCATGTGCGACAGGTCGTACCCCGAAGGCCCCGGCGCGCCAGAGGTCTGCGCTGACGCGTCCCTCCCCGAAAGCAAACTCGGCATGGCGCCCGCCACGACCAGGGTCGAAGCGAGCAGGCCCAGCAACAGCCGGCGATTCTTCACTTGTCCCTCCCCCAGGCCCGGCGCGGAAACCGAGCGTTGCCGCACCGTATGTTCCGACACAAGGTAAGTCAAGGGACAAACGCGAAAGACTCAAAGCCTTGCTATCTGCCCGACAAAGGTGCTCGTCTGCGAAGGGGTGATCCCGGGTCGGATCCTACC
>DASUWA010000062.1 GCA_036378675.1 Acidimicrobiales bacterium | reverse complement strand
CAAGGGCGCGGTGATGACCGACACCTATCGCCCGGTCGAGTCAGTTGCCCCGGGCGTGGCTGGCCGCCAGCCCGTGGACGTGCCGCTCCAGACCGGCGTCAAGGCCGTCGATGCCATGACGCCCATCGGCCGGGGTCAGCGCGAGCTGATCATTGGTGACCGCAAGACCGGCAAGACCAGCGTTGCCATCGATACGATCATCAACCAGCGCGGCCAGGGCGTGAAGTGCATCTACGTCGCGGTCGGCCAGAAGGGCTCCACGGTCGCTCAAACCGTCAACACGCTCCGAGAGAACGGTGCGCTCGACTACACGGTCGTGGTCAGCGCTCCTGCGTCAGAGCCGGCGCCGTTCAAGTACCTCGCTCCGTACTCGGGATCTGCAATCGGGCAGCATTGGATGGAGAACGGTGAGCACGCGCTGGTTGTCTATGACGACCTTTCCAAGCAGGCCGAGGCGTACCGCCAGCTGTCGCTGCTCTTGCGGCGGCCGCCGGGGCGTGAGGCTTACCCGGGCGACGTGTTCTACCTGCACAGCCGGCTGCTGGAGCGGTCGGCGAAGCTCTCCGACGCGAAGGGCGGCGGCTCCCTGACCGCTCTGCCGATCATCGAGACGAAGGCCGGCGACGTCTCCGCGTACATCCCGACCAACGTGATCTCGATCACCGACGGTCAGGTGTACCTCGAGTCCGACCTCTTCTACTCAGGGGTCCGGCCCGCTATCAACGTGGGCATCTCGGTGTCGCGCGTGGGTGGCAACGCCCAGATCAGGGCGATGCGCTCCGTAGCGGGAACCCTCAAGACGGACCTGGCGCAGTTCCGGGACCTCGAGGCATTCGCCGCGTTCGGCTCCGACCTGGACAAGGTGTCGCAGGCCCAGCTCGACAGGGGCTACCGCGTAACCGAGGTTCTGAAGCAGCCGCAGAACCAGCCGGTGCCGGTCGAGGAGCAGGTTCTAGCGATCTATGCGGCGACCAACGGTTTCGTGGACGACCTCGCGGTGAGCGATGTCCGCCGTTTCGAGGCGGAGCTCATCTCGTATATCAAGTCGAGCCATGAGGAGCTCCTCCAGGAGATCAGGACGAGCAAGCAGTTGCCCGCGACCGAGAAGATCGACGAAGCGATCAACGCCTTCAAGAAGGTGTTCGCCCCGTCCGAGCCGGGCGCGAGCTAGAAGGAGCCGGAAAAAAGACATGGCCGGCGGCCAGGAACGGGTACTCAGGCGAAGGATCCGAAGCGTCGCATCGACGCAGAAGATCACGCGCGCAATGGAGCTCATCGCAGCTTCACGTATCGTGCGCGCCCAGCAGGCCATCGCAGCTGCCCGTCCCTACGTCAGCAAGATGCGAGAGGTGGTCGAGCACCTCGCCGACACGCCGGACGCCGCTACCCATCCGCTCTTCCGGGAGGTGGAGGCGGTTCAACGGGTGGCGATCGTTCTCGTCACCGCCGACAGGGGTCTCGCGGGTGGCTACAACGTCCAGATAATCCGGACAGTTGAGCGAATGGTGCGCGAGCATCGGGCGGCCGGAAGGGAGGTGCAGCTCGTTCCGTTCGGGAAGAAGGGGGACAACCACTTCCGGCGCCGCAACTTCCCCATCATCACCTCGATCACGGGCGTGTCGGAAAGGCCCACCTACGCCGACGCGCGCCGCGCGGTCACAGCGGTGATGCAGCCGTTCGAAGCCGGCGAGTTGGACCAGATCGAGCTGGTGTACACCCGTTTCGTCTCGCTCGGCTCGCAGGTGGCCACGGTCAGGCAGCTCGTTCCGCTGGTCAGATCCGATGTTGAAACAGTCGCCACGGCTGATCACCGGGAGGTGCCGGGTCACAAGACCGACTACGAGTTCGAGCCGGAGCCCGGAGAGATTCTCGACCGGTTGTTGCCCAGTTGGCTGGTCGCCGAGGTCCTCGCAGCGCTGCTCGAATCGGCGGCGTCCGAGCAGGCGTCGCGCCAACGAGCGATGAAGGCCGCCACCGACAATGCCGACGAGCTGATCAAAAACCTTCGCCGGGTCATGAACCGGGCCCGCCAGGATTCCATCACCACCGAGATCATGGAGATTGTCGGTGGCGCAGAGGCACTTCGCCAATCCCGCTCAGATCCGGGTGGTAGCGCCGCGCACGACATCTTTGAAACCGCCGCCGAGTCGGCCTGACACCCAGGAGCAGCAGCATGAGCACCGTCGCCGAGGACGCGAAGATCGAGAGTACCGAGGGCAGGGTCGTTGCGATCGCAGGCCCGGTCGTTGACGTTGAATTCCCTCCGGGCGCTCTGCCCGAGATCAATCAGGCCGTGGAGTTGGAGATCGAGATAGAGGGACACCGCGAGCTGATCACCGCAGAGGTCGCGCAGCAGATCGGCGAGGGCCGGGTGCGGTGCATCTGCCTGCGGCCGACCGACGGCCTGCGCCGCGGGACCGCGGTCGTCAACACCGGCAAGGGAATTACGGTTCCGGTCGGGGACGCGGTGCTGGGCCACGTTTTCAACGTGATCGGCCACCCGCTCGATGTCTCGGAGATAGGCGAGCCCGACGACCGTTGGGAGATACACCGCCCGGCACCGCCGTTCGACGCTCTCGAGCCGAAGTCCCAGATGTTCGAGACGGGGATCAAGGTCGTCGACTTGCTCGAGCCCTACGTGCAGGGCGGCAAGATCGGCCTGTTCGGCGGCGCCGGCGTGGGCAAGACCGTCCTGATCCAGGAGATGATCCGCCGGGTCGCCGACCAGCACGGCGGTGTGTCGGTGTTCGCCGGCGTTGGAGAGCGCACCCGCGAGGGCAACGACCTGTGGCTCGAGATGACCGAATCGGGGGTCATCTCCAAGACCGCTCTGGTCTACGGGCAGATGGACGAGCCTCCTGGCGTACGTCTGCGGGTTGGCCTCTCCGCGCTGACCATGGCCGAGTACTTCCGCGACGTGAAGAACCAGGACGTCCTCTTGTTCATCGACAACATCTTCCGCTTTGTGCAGGCCGGTTCCGAAGTATCGACGCTGCTCGGGCGGATGCCGTCGGCAGTGGGTTACCAACCGACCCTCGCCGACGAGATGGGAGAGCTGCAGGAGCGGATCACGTCGACTCGAGGTCGCTCAATTACCTCGCTGCAGGCGGTGTATGTTCCCGCCGACGACTACACCGACCCGGCGCCGTTCACCACGTTCACCCACCTGGACGCCACTACCGAGCTTTCCCGCCAGATCGCCGCACTCGGCATCTATCCGGCAGTCGACCCTCTCGCTTCCACGTCAACGATCCTCGCTCCCGAAGTTGTCGGCGAGCGTCATTACAACGTCGCCCGGCGCGTGCAGGAGATCCTCCAGCGTTTCCGCGAGCTCCAGGACATCATCGCCATCCTCGGTCTCGATGAGCTCTCCGAAGACGACCGGGTGACCGTGGCCCGGGCCCGCAAGATCCAGCGGTTCCTCTCGCAGCCCTTCTTCGTTGCCGAGCCGTTCACGGGCCTCTCAGGGGTTTACGTCCCCGTCTCGGAAACCGTCGAGTCGTTCGAGGCTCTGGTCAACGGCGACCTCGACGAGGTACCCGAGCAGGCGTTCCTGAACGTCGGCGGCGTGGACAGCGTTCTGGAGAAGGCCCGCACCCTCCAGCAGGAAGGCTGATCGCGGCGTGGCGACCACCAAGTTCGAGTTGGTCACCCCCAGCCGGACTCTCTACTCCGGGTACGCCGAGATGATCGTGTGCCGCTCGGTCGACGGGGAGATCGCCTTTCTGGCCAACCACATGCCGTACATCGGTGCGCTCGACGCCGGGCTGGTCCGGATCGTCGGCCCCGCGGCTGAGGGAAGCGAGGAGGGCTCCGGTGAGCCCGACATCCGTCTCGCGGTTTCGGGAGGGTTCGTCGAGGTGAAGGACAACCAGGTGATCATGCTCGCCGACGTGGCAGAGCTGGCGTCCGAGATCGACCGCGCCGGCGCCGAGCGCGACCGGGCCGAGGCGGAGCAGAGGCTGTCGTCAGCCGGCGACGACGGCGACTCAGAGGCCGACGCTGCGCTGCGCTGGGCGCAGGCGAGGCTCGAGACCGCTACCGGAGAACCGGTTCACTAGCCAAGCCCTTTATCGGACTTGGGTGGCCGCTCCGCGGCCTCTCACACCGAACAGCGTGTAGAGCGCCACGCCCAAAGCAATCGCGCCGATCGGCACGATGCTGAGGGCACCATTCACGAAGGACGGGTAGAGCACGAGGCCCGACAGCAAGGCGGTCCACGTCCAGAGGATCAGAACCGACCTGGTTTGACCGTGACCCAGCCGCATGAGCCTGTGATGCAGATGGTTCTTGTCCGCAACCGCCGGATTGGTCCTGCGGCCCGCACGGCGAAAGATGGCGAAGGCGGTGTCGAGGATCGGAATCCCCAGGATGAAGAATGGGATCAGCACCGGTGCGAAAAAGAAGTACGTGCGGCCGCTGAAGTCCTGGTCGGTCTGGCCGACCACAGACATCGTCGAAGCGGCCATCAGCAACCCGAGGAGCATCGCCCCGGCGTCGCCCATGAAGATCTTCGCGGGATGGAAGTTGTGGGGCAGGAACCCGAGACAGACGCCTATGACGATCACCGACAGCAGTTGCCCCGATGTCTCCGGTGCGATGGTCCCGGTGTGAACCAGCTGGTGGGAGTACACGAAGAACGCCGCGGCGGCGATACCGACGATCCCGGCGGCCAGCCCGTCCAACCCGTCGACCAGGTTGACCGCGTTGGCCATCCCGACCACCCACAGGACCGTCATCACCGGTATCAGGTCGGCCGACAGCACCAGCGTGGTGCTGGCGAACGGTACCCGGAAGTACAGCATGCTGATACCGAAGAGGTAGAGAACCGTTCCAGCGACGATCTGCCCTGACAGCTTCGCCGGAGGAGACATCTCCCGGAGGTCATCGACCATCCCGACCGTGAAAATCACTGATGCGGCGAGAACCAGCCCGATCGGATCCGAGCTTCCCCTGAACAGAGGACTGAGCCCGGGGATCTGCGACGCCACGACGATCGAGACGAGCAGCCCGAGGTACATCGCGGCGCCACCGACGGTCGGGGTGGGCCGCTCGTGCACGCGGCGCTCGTCGGGAAGAACGATGATCGCGAAACGCACCGCCAGCCGTCGTACAACGAAGGTTGCGGCGAAAGTGACCACCGCCGCGACAGCGCCGACAATGAGGTAGTCCCGGTAGCCGGTGATGTAAAACTCCTGGTGGCTAGGGGTGACGCGCTACAGAACGCTTATCTACGGATATGGAGTGAACTTAGAGCAAAGCACGGCTACTTCGTCGCGCACCGCCGTCAATTCGGTCGAGTCGTCCGGCGTGCGCAGCACCCGGCTGATCAATGCCGCGATCTCGGCCATCTCCGGTTCGCGCATCCCGGCGGTTGTCACCGCCGGCGTGCCGATGCGAAGCCCCGATGTCACGAACGGTGTGCGCGGATCGCCGGGGACGGTGTTCTTGTTGAGGGTGATGCCTGCCTTGTCGAGAGCCTCTTGGGCAACTTTGCCGGTCAAATCCGGGTCGAAGCTGCGGAGGTCGACGAGCATCAAATGGTTGTCGGTCCCTCCGGAGACGATCCGGAAGCCCTCTGACGCCAAGCCTTCTGCGAGAGCCCGGGCGTTGCGGATTATCTGAGCCGCGTACTCCTTGAACTCGGGTTGCGCCGCTTCTCTGAACGCAACGGCCTTCGCCGCGATCACGTGCTCCAGGGGTCCCCCCTGTAGGCCCGGGAACACTGCCTTGTCGATCGCCTGAGCCAGGTTGGAGTTGCACAGGATCGCTCCGCCGCGCGGTCCCCTCAACGTCTTGTGCGTCGTGAACGTCACGATGTCGGCGATACCGACCGGGTTCGGATGAACCCCGCCGGCGATGAGACCGGCGACGTGTGCAGCGTCGAACAAGAACAGGGCTCCGACACTGTCAGCGATCTTCTTGATAGGAGCCGGGTCGATGATCCGCGGGTAGGCGGTTGCGCCGGCGACGATCATCCTCGGCTGGTGCTGTTCCGCCAGCTCAGCCAGTTGGTCGAGGTCGAGGCGCTCATCGCTCTCCGTCACCCCGTACGAGACGAAGTTGTACAGCCGGCCGCTCACGTTGACCGGCGACCCGTGGGTGAGGTGCCCGCCCTGGTCGAGCCTCATCCCGAGAACCGTGTCCCCGGTGTCGAGTACCGCCAGATAGGCGGCGAGGTTGGCGTTCGCCCCCGAGTGCGGCTGCACGTTGGCGTGCTCGGCGCCGAACAGTTCGCACGCGCGACGGCGGGCCAGGTCCTCCGCCTCGTCGATGACGTAGTTGCCGCCGTAGTAGCGCTTGCCCGGATAACCCTCGGAGTACTTGTTGGTCAGCACCGAACCCGTAGCTGCCATAACCGCGCGCGAGGTGAAGTTCTCAGAGGCTATGAGCTGCAGTGTCGTATTCTGCCGCTCCTCCTCCCTCCGGACGATGTCGAACAGCTCGCGGTCCTCGGTCACACGACGAGTCTAAGACAGCGTCGCCCCGCGGGCGGGCAGGTAAGGCGGTGGCTGCGCGAACCTCTGCGGTATGCCCTCCCGCCGGCGCCTCGGAGTAGCGCTCGTCCTGGACCCGCCGGTCAGAGACGAGGTGCAGGGCCTGCGAAGGGCGCTTGGCGACCCCTGGCTCCAGCGAGTGTCTCCGCATCTGACCCTGATCCCTCCCGTGAACGTGCGATCGGCCGACCTGGCCGCCGGGCTCGAGGTCCTTCGCTCGGCTGCCGCGGTCCAGGCCGGCCTGCTGCGGATCACCCTCGGACCTCCTGCCACATTCCTTCCGGACAACCCGGTCCTGTTCCTTGAAGTAGGCGGTGAAATTGAGCGCTTGCGTCAGCTGCGTGACGCTGTGTTCCGCTCGCCGCTGGAAAGGCCGCTCTCGTGGCCGTGGGTGCCTCATGTCACGCTGGCCGATGGCATCGAGGAAAACCGGATCGCGTCAGCGGTTCAGAGTCTTGACCGCTACGCCGCGGTAGCGGACTTCGATCGGGTGGTGATCCTCGAAGAAACACGCGGCAGGGTTTGGAAGGCGCTCGCCGACGCACGCTTGGGTCCCCCGGCTGTTGTCGGAACTGGCGGGCTTGCCGTTCGCATCACGCAGGGGCGGGTACCAGACCCGTTAGCACTCCAAGCGATCGAGGCGGACGAGGAAGCGAAGAGCTCCTGGACTCAGATCGCAGAGGCGCTTGATTCATCGGTGCCCCAGCCGATCGTCTTGACCGCTCATCGCGGCAACGAGATGCTCGGGACTGGCGCGTTGTGGCGAAGCCCCGCGGGTGCTCATGCGGCGGTGTTCGTGGTGCCAGACGGGCGACGCGAAGGAACCGGGGGGCATCTCCTGGCCCAACTCGAGTCCGCCGCGGCCGAAGCCGGATGGGACGATCCGTTCGTGACTGCTATAGGTCCCGCGGGGTTCTACGAATCGCGCAGCGCTTGGATCAGGCCGGCTACTCGAACTCAACGGACGCGTACTGGGCGAGCTTCCTGATTCGGTGATTGGCGACGATCCGGCGAACCGTCCCCGACTTGGACCGCATCACAAGAGACTCCGTTGTGGCTCCTCGAGAGTCGTACCGGACTCCACGCAGCAACTCGCCATCGGTTATGCCGGTGGCGGCGAAGAAGCAGTTGTCTCCGCGACACAGGTCATCGAGGTACAGCACCCGATCGATGTCGTAACCCGCGTCGATCGCGGACTGTCGCTCGGCGTCGTCGCGGGTCCAGAGCCGTCCCTGGAGCTCGCCGCCCATGCATTTCAATGATGCGGCAGCGATCACGCCTTCCGGAGTTCCTCCAACGCCGAACAGGATGTCAGCCCCTGAATCGGGCCACGCGGTTGCAATCGCGCCGGCGACGTCGCCATCGGTGATCAGGCGGATCCGTGCGCCCGTCGAACGGACCTCTTCGATCAACTCCTTGTGGCGCGGGCGATCGAGAATGATCGCCGTAACGTCGCGAACCGATTCGCCTTTTGCCTCGGCCACGGCGCGGATGTTGTCAGTCGGCGACTGCTCCAGACTCACCTTTCCGGCGGCCTCCGGCCCGACGGCCAACTTCTCCATGTAAACGCACGGCCCTGGATTGAACATCGTCCCCCGATCGCTGACTGCGATCACCGACAGGGCGCCCCCCCGGCCGAGCGCGGTGGGGGTCGTGCCGTCGATCGGGTCGACTGCGATGTCCGCCTCAGGCGGCGTTCCGTCGCCGATTCGCTCCCCGTTGTAGAGCATCGGCGCTTCGTCCTTCTCGCCTTCCCCGATCACCACCACGCCGTCCATCGGTACTCCACCGAGGACTATCCGCATCGCGTCTACTGCGGCCGCGTCTGCGCCGTCTTTGTCCCCCCGGCCCATCCAGCGGGCAGCAGCCATAGCGGCCGCCTCGGTCACCCTCACGAGATCCATGGCGAGGTTTCGGTCCGGTGCCTGCGGCCGGCGGTCGTCGCTTACACCCACGGGACCGAATGTAGCGGCCCGACATGTCGGCGCGAGGCTGGGATCAGTAGCGTGTAGGTCCGTGACCGCCACTGGGGTTGCCACCTCCACCTTGGTCGGCGGGTTTCGGGAAACCCTCTTTGGCACCGAATCGAGGGTGCACCGGGGGCTGATCGCCGCCGGGTCGCTGGCGGTCCTCGCCGGCGTGGTGCTGCGATTTTGGGCACCGAGCCCGATGTGGCTGGACGAGACCATAAGCGTCAACATCGCCAGTCTCCCGCTGTCGGACATCCCCAGAGCGCTCAGCCACGACGGCGCGCCTCCGCTTTACTACGTGCTGCTGCATTTCTGGATGCAGCCTTTCGGAACCAGCGATTTCGCGGTGCGGGCGTTTTCGGGATTCGTCTCAGTGGCGAGCCTTCCGCTGTTCTGGGTTGCCGGCCGGCGGTTAGGGGGCCGCACCGTCGCCTGGGTGACCTTTTTCCTTGGCGTCACCTCGCCGTTCGCGATCAACTACGCCACTGCCGCCCGGATGTACTCGATGATGATCCTGCTGTCCGTACTCGGGTATCTCGCCCTCCAGAGAGCGCTCGAACAGCCCAGCCGTGGCCGGCTGATCGCGCTCGGTATGGTGACCGAGGCGCTCCTGTACACCCACTACTGGGGCTTGTACCTCGTCCTGGTGACGGCGGCTTGGCTGGTCTGGAGGGCACGCCGAAGCCCCTTCGGGGCTGGTCGACTGGCCTTGCGGGCCATCGGCTTCGGGGCTCTCGCCTGGCTCCCGTGGGCGCCGGTATTCGCTTACCAGGCGATGCACACCGGAACTCCGTGGACGAGCGCGGCGAGCCCCGGAGACCTACTAGGGCTCTTTGGCGACTACTCGGGACCCGGGTCGTGGGGCATGCTCCTGATGTTCGCCACGTTCGCCCTGTTCCTCGTGGGGGTCTTCGGCCGTACAGCGGTCCCCGGTACGAGGGTTTCGGTGACCGATTCCGACGGGGTCGTGAGGGAGGTTCAGTCGGGACCGGCGGTGGTCATCGAGCTCCGCCCGCGGCCCGGCATGGCCCCGCTGGTGCTCATGGCGCTCGGAACTCTGACGATCGCGGTGATCCTGGGCGCGGTGGCCCATGCCGCGTTCGTGGCGAGGTACACGGCCGTCGTCCTCCCGCTGTTTTTGTTGGTCGTCGCGGCCGGGATAGCTGTCATCCCGGGGCGCCGCTTCCGTGTTGGGTGCATCGCCGTGCTGTGTCTTGCCGGCCTCCTCACCGGGTACGGCGAAAACAGGCAGCACCGGACCCAAGCGAGCCACGTCGCGGCCGTGCTCAATGCGCAGGCACAGACCGGAGACGTCGTGGTCTACTGCCCCGACCAACTCGGACCGGCGGTCGACCGCCTACTTACCGTGCCTGGCGTGATTCAGATCACCTTCCCGAGGGCTCTCGGGCCGCAGCGAGTCGATTGGGTGGACTACCGCAAAGTGATCTCTCGAACGGACGTGGAGACGTTCGCTCAGGAAGCGCTGTCACGGCTCGGCGCCGACCACACGCTGTGGCTGGTGTGGAGGGACGGCTATCCCGGCCTGGGCGGCGACTGTGGATATCTGAAGAGCTGGTTCGACCTTCTCCGCGCGCCCGGACCGACCGTCGTCAGGCAGAACGGGAGCGTGTACTACGAGTACGAGAACCTGATCCGTTACTCGATATGACGGGGTGAGTGGGGTGGCCGCGGCTGGAAGCCGTCGGGGTACGGGTGGGATACTGACGGTTAGGCGTTTTCGAGAGGCCTGGTCCTTGCGGGTCTCCGCCGGTGCCCCCTGTGACCTGCGTGTGCCGGTGAGTGTCGTGGTGAGTGTCGTGCTGAGTGTTGTGGTGATTGGAGGATTTCGCGGTTGAGTGAGTCTGTGCAGGGCCTCGCAGACGAGGTGGTTGTGATCGGCGCGGGGCCTGCTGGGCTTACTGCGGCGTATCAGTTGTCGAAAGCGGGGCGGCGTTGCACGGTGCTGGAAGCCGACAGTGTTGTGGGGGGTATCAGCCGGACGGTGGAGCGCGATGGCTGGCGTTTCGATATCGGCGGCCATCGGTTCTTCACCAAGGTGGCCCCGGTTGAGGATCTTTGGCATGAGATCTTGCCGGATCAGGAGTTCATGCTTCGCCCGCGCAAGAGCCGGATCTATTACAAGGGGAAGTTTTACGACTACCCGTTGAGGGCGTCGAACGCGCTTCGCAACTTGGGGCTGGTGGAGGCGTTTTTGTGTGTGGCGTCGTACGTGTGGGCACGGGTGCGGCGACCGAAGGACCAGCACATGTACGAGGGCTGGCTGGCGGCTCGTTTCGGGTGGCGGCTGTACCGGCATTTCTTCAAGACCTACACCGAGAAGGTGTGGGGCCATTCGCCGTCGGAGATGCCGGCGGATTGGGCTGCGCAGCGAGTAAAGAATCTGTCGTTGCTCACGGCGATCGTGAACGCGGTGTTGCCCAGGCGCAACCAGAAGGATGTCACCTCGCTGATCGAGGAGTTCCAGTATCCCAAGTTGGGTCCGGGGATGATGTGGGAGCGCTGCCGGGACTTGGTGGAGGCGGCAGGGACGAAGGTGTTGATGGATACCAGAGTGCGTTCGATTCGCCATCGGAACGGTCAGGCGGTTGGCGTGGTCGGCGAGACCGACGGGGCGCGCACCGAGTATCCGGCGTCGGCGGTGATCTCCTCGATGCCGATCTCTCAGCTTGTCGAGTCGATGGATCCACCCGCACCGGATCGCGTGCGCCGCGCCGCGTCGGAGTTGTATTACCGGGACTTTCTCACTGTCGCGTTGGTGGTTCCCGCGGCGAGTGTGCCTTGGGACGACAACTGGATTTACATTCACGACACCCAGGTCAAGACCATGCGGATCCAGAACTTCGGGTCGTGGTCGCCGTATCTGGTCAAAGACGGCCGCAACGTTTTGGGCCTGGAATACACCGTCGAAGAAGGCGACAAGGACTGGAACGCTCCCGACGAGGTGCTGATCGAACGCGGCAAAACCGAGCTTGGTCGCCTCGGTCTGGTCAACCCCAGCGACGTCGAAGGCGGGTACGTGGTTCGGATGCCCAAGGCCTACCCGTACTACGACGTCGACTACAAGGACAACGTCCAAACCATCCGCGACTGGCTCCAATCCAACGCTGCGAACGTGTACCTGGTCGGTCGCAACGGGATGCACCGCTACAACAACCAGGACCACTCGATGTACACGGCGATGCTGACCGTGGAGAACCTGCTCGGCGCCGACCACGACGTGTGGTCCGTGAACGTCGAGGAGGAATACCACGAGATCAACGCCAGTTCGGTGGCCTCCAAACCTGCTGTCGCGCCCACCGGCCGCGAACAGACCGGGCGGGACGCCCCGATCCTCCCCAAACGAACCCCCGCCGCCTGACACAATCCCTACGTGGCTCGGATCTGGTATTGCCCGAACTGCGGGTACGAAGTCCACGGCCGTGGGCGTTGCCACTCGTGCCGCCAGAAACTGGTTGCGTCGGAGCTGCCCGAGCTCGAAGCGGGAGACGAGGACGAAGAGGTCGGCTACCGCCTCGGGGCCTGGGGTAATCGTGACCGTGGAAGGCTCATCGAGTACCTCAACGCGCTGACTATCCCTCACCGGTTCGAGGAGGACGAGCTCGTCGTTACCGCCGAGGACGAGGAGCGCGTTGACGATCTCGTCGCCGAGCTAATGGCCACTTCCTCGCACGGCGATGAAGACGATGACGACGACTATGGAGGTGCTGAGGCGCTCGGCGAGGACGGCTGGGAGCCGCGGTCCGGAACTCCTGACTTCGACACGGCCGCCTCGGTGGCGCTGCTCGCCGACGCTGCGAAGCGCCTGCGGGGGGACCCGACCGACATGCAAGCCGACGCCGACGTGGCCGAAGCATCGGCGGCGGTCTTCATCGGTGACGACTTCTACGGCGTCGACCCAGAGACGTGGGCGGCGATCGGACGGGTCACCCGGAGGCTTCTAACCGCCCTCGGCGCGGACGAGGCGCTCGAAGAGGAGATCAGGCTGCAGGCGGGTGTTCTCAGCAAGCTTCTCGAGTCGGTGCCCCTGCCGGAAAAGCCCGCTGCGCCGACCGGGCCCGCGCCGATCGAGCCTGGGCCGGTTGAGCCTGCGCCGATCGAGTCCGGTCCAGTTGAGCCGGGATCGGTTGAGTCCGGGCCGGGTGAGCACGCTGCGTCGGTCGCTCCGAACCCGATCCAGACAAGCGCTATAGGCCCCGTTGGCGGAGTGGCGGACGGTGCTCGATCCGCACGCCTTGCGGTGGGGACCGTGTACGAGCTCACCGAATGGCTCCCCGAACAGCGCGCCCATCTGAGTCTCCTCCTCGATGACAACGGCATCGTCTACGAGTGGGAAGACCGTGACCTGGTCCTCGATTCGTCGCGCGAAGCGGAGGCCGAGGCGTTGTTCTCGCTCGTTGGAGGGCTCGAGCCCGAGGACGAGGACGACGATTCGGACGAAGTCCGGTACCACGCCATCGAGGAGCTCTTCAACGCCGCGGGGCGTCTCGCTTCCGACCCCGAGGACCCGCAGAGACGGGCCGACGCTCTCGACTGGGCGGGTGAGGTCGACGGCCCGACCCCCGTTGGGATGAACGAGGTGTTCTGGCTGCGGGTGATCAAGAGCATCCACGCGCTCACCGCCGCGCTCGAGTCGGACGGAGACGACGACGCGATCGCCGCCGAGGCGGCGACGTTGCACGACCTCCTCCGTTCGATCGTGTGACAGCAGCCAGGCGCCGTAAGGCCCGGCTCGGGCTTCTCCTCGCCCCGGGCGCCGGCGCTGGTCGGGATCAGTCCGCGCTCGTGGCCATCGACGAACGAGTCTCCAGCGCCGGCGCAGAGGTGGTCAGGATGGACTTCCCCTACAGGAAGGCCGGAAAGAAAGCGCCCGACCGTCCGCCGGTCCTTCTGGCGGCCGTGGCGGAGGAGGCCGCGATGCTCGCCGAACGGGCTCAAAGGCTTGTTCTGGGCGGGAGGTCGATGGGTGGGCGAGTGTGCTCCATGGCCGTGGCGGGCGGCCTGGACGCCGTCGGGCTGGTCCTGATCAGCTACCCGCTCCACCCTCCGGGCAGGCCGGACCGCGTCCGGGACGAGCATTTCCCGTCCCTCAACGTGCCCTGCCTGTTCGTTTCTGGGACCCGTGACCAGTTCGGGTCCCCGAGTGAGTTGGAGACGGCCACGAAGGCCATAGCCGGCCCGGTGACCCATCGATGGATCGACGGGAAGGACCACGGGTTGCGAGGGGTCGATGAAGCCGTGGCCGCGATCGTCGTCGACTGGCTGAGCGAGACCGGCCTCCTCGGGTAGCGGGTAGCGGGTAGCGGGTAGCGGGGGGCCATTTCAGCGCTGACCGAGTGGTTAGCGCGCTTCAGGTGCCTTTTCCCGCGATTTGGCACCTAATAGGTGCACAATCGCAAACAAACCGGGACGACGGGTGGACGGGACGCGGCTCGACGGGGGGTCGGCTGGTGGACGGTCTAACGGCCGAACATCGCGTACAGCTCTGCGTACGCCGCGGTCGCGGAGACGAGAGACTCGACCGTCACGTACTCGTCGTTGCCGTGGGCCTGCGACACCGACCCGGGTCCGCACACGACAGCAGGTGTCCCGGCCTGGTTGCGGACGAACCGGGCGTCGGTCGTGAAGGTCATTCCGATCGTTTGCGGAACCGAGCCGGTTGCTTTGGCCACGGCCTCGCCGACGAGGGTTGCAAACGGATCGTCCGGCGACATCTCGCTGGCCTCCCCGAACATGTCGACCTCGAACTCGTAACGAAGGTCCGCGACGGCTGCGGCGTCGATCAGCTTGCGGATGCCATCTTCCGTGCTCGCAAGGGTGGCGCCGGGAAGGAGGCGCCGGTCGATTCCGATCGTGCAGGTCTCTGCGACGGTGTTGAAGGTGGTGCCGCCGGCGATCGTGCCGATGTTCGCGGTCGGGCGTCCGAGCAGCGGGTGCTCGGGATCACCGAAGTCCGCCGCGTGCAGGGCCAGGACAAGCTTGGCGGCGTTCTCGATCGCAGAGACGCCCTCGCGTGGGCGGCTCCCATGTCCCGGCCGGCCCTCGACCTTGATGTACGCCTGGAGCAGGCCTCGCTCCGCGACGCAGATCTGGAGGTCGGTCGGCTCAGGGATGAGGCAGGCGTCGCCACGTATGAACCCCTGTTCGAGCAACGCCTGGGTGCCGACCCTTCCGCCCCGTTCTTCGTCGGCAACGAAATGGAACAACACTTCGCACGCCCGCGACACGCCCGCTTTCTCCAAGGTGTCGAGCGCGCAGATCGCCGCCGCGATCCCGCCCTTCATGTCTGCGGTACCGCGACCGAAGAGCTTGCCGTCTTGCAGAACAGGATCGAACGGGTCGTGCGACCATGCCGCCGCGTTGACGGGCACCACGTCGAGATGGCCGTTCACGATCAGTACGGGTCGGTCGGTGCGACGCCCTTCAGGATGGGGCACCTCCGCGATGAGCGAAACTCGGCCCGGCTCGGGCTCGATCCGCGTCCAGGTCGGGTGCCGGTGGGACAGTGCTTTGACGACCGTCTCCTCGATGGGTGCCTCGTTCCCGGGGGGGTTTCGAGTGTCGACCGAAACCAGCTCGCTCGTAAGGGAGACGACCCTCTCGGCATCGACGTGTTCTCGCACTTCGCTGAGCCTACCGATGGGGCCTACCGATACGGCCTACCGATGGGCCTACCGATCGGCCTACCGATGGGGTTGCGAGCACGCCGCCCGACATACTGGTGCCCGGCATGGAGCCCAAGAGCAAACTTTCCGGCCCGGGCAGCGATAGCGCCGGCCCGGCCCGCAGCCGTGAGTCGCGCGACCCGGCCTCGTTGCTGACCTCGGCCCGGGCAGGGGACCGGGTGGCCGTGGGGCGGCTCCTTTCCATGATCGAGCGTGGCGGAGAGCCCGCACGCGTGATCGGGCGCTTGGCGTTCCCTGAGACGGGCGGCGACGAGCACGTGCTCGGGATCACGGGCGCTCCGGGGGCGGGGAAGTCCACGATCACCGATCGGTTGATCTCCTCGGTCAGGGATTCTGGGAAAAAGGTTGGCGTACTCGCGGTGGACCCCTCGTCGCCGTTTTCGGGCGGCGCGATCCTCGGGGACAGGATCCGGATGCAGGGGCACGCGCTCGACGATGGCGTGTTCATCCGCTCGATGGCGTCGAGGGGCCACCTAGGCGGTCTGGCCCTCGCGGCCCCGGAGGCGATCCGCCTGCTCGTAGCCGTCGGCATGCCGATCGTGTTGGTCGAGACGGTGGGCGTCGGCCAGGTCGAAGTAGAGATCGCCGGCGAGGCGGACACCACGATCGTTGCGGTGAACCCCGGTTGGGGCGACGCGATCCAGGCGAGCAAGGCGGGACTTCTAGAGGTGGCCGACGTCTTCGTCGTGAACAAGGCCGATCGTCCGGGCGCCGCCGAGACCCGACGGGACCTCGAGACGATGCTCGATATGGACGGAACCATGGGAGAGTGGCGTCCGCCGGTCGTTCTTACCGACGCGTCAACCGGCGCAGGAATCGAGGAGCTGTGGGCGCGTCTGGCCGAACACCGCGATTACCTGATCGCAAGCGGCGAACTGGAACGCCGTCGAAAAGATCGGATCCTCGGCGAGTTCCGGCGCGTGCTGCTCTCGAAGCTCGAGCAGAAGCTCCGAGCCGTAGAGTCCGGCGACACCTTCAGGTCCGTGCGCGACCGTTTGCTGGACCGCACGATCGATCCTTACACGGCGGCCGACGAGCTCCTGACCACCACCGAGTAAGCACGTCAGCTACGCCCAGGCGACACATCCCAGTTCGAGCGCCGAGCCGAGGTCCGGATGTGACGGAACGATCCTGACCGTGTAGCCGTGACGGCCGGCGGTGTCGCAGCGGAAACTTCCCTTGTACCGAAGCGTTCCAGTGGAGGCGCCCGAAACCGGGCTCTCGAGGGACAGCCTCACCACCTCAACAGACGAGAGCTCGTCCCCAGGGGCGACGGGCCCGTGAAGGAGCTCAACCGCGACGTCATCGGTTGTGAGATTCCCGAGGATCACCTCGACCGTCACGTCACGCTCGCCGCCGAGGTCGACCGGTGCGGCGGCGACGTCCGCATCGACGTCCACGACCTTGACGTTCGGCCAGGCGGCCAGCACCTTCTGCTTCCAGGCCGAAAGCTCCCTGGCCCGAGAGAAGCTGCTCGCAGCTAGAACGTCGCTCTGTCGCGCGGTCGGCTCGTACATCTCCTGTAGGTAGTCGCGGATCATTCTCGAGGCCATGACCTTGGGGCCGAGCGAGCGGATCGACGCCTTCATGCGGGTTATCCATCCGCGCGGGAACCGGGCTCCGGCGCGGTCGTAGAAAAGCGGCACGATCTGTCGTTCGAGAACTTCGAAGAGGCTGTTCGCCTCGATTTCGTCGCGGTGCGCGAGATCGGCGATGCCCTCGGCCGACGAGATCGCCCAACCGTTCGTCCCGTCGAACATCTCGTCCCACCACCCGTCGAGGATCGAGCAGTTGAGCGCACCGTTCAGTGCGGCCTTTTCGCCGCTGGTCCCGCTGGCTTCCATCGGGCGGCGAGGCGTGTTGAGCCAAACGTCGCTTCCCTGGTACATGAGCCGCGCGACGGAGATGTCATAGTCCTCTATAAACGTGATGCGGTGTCGGACCGCCGGGTCACGGGAGAACCGCACTATCTGGGCGATCATCTCCTTGCCAAGGTCATCAGCCGGATGAGCCTTGCCCGCGAACACGAGTTGCAGCGGCCTGTGCTCGTTCAGCAGCAGTGCTCGCAGCCGCTCGGGTTGAGACAGCAGCAGAGTTGCCCGCTTGTACGTCGCGAACCGCCGGGAGAAACCGACGATCAGGTAGCGAGGGTCGAGCACCTCGTCGACCCACTCGGCGTCGGTGACCGAAACGCCCCGGTCGTACAACGATGAACGAAGCCGATCGCGCACGAAGCTGACCAGCGCCTCACGACCCTGTTCACGGACGCGCCACAGCTCGTCATCGCGGGCCTCGTCGATCCGGTCCCACTCCTCGGGTCCAGCCTCGTCCCACGCCGGCGACACGTACTTGGAGTACAGGTCGCCCATCTGAGACGACACCCAGGTACGCCCGTGAACGCCGTTGGTGATGGAGCCGATCGGAGTCTCCTCGACCGGAACGAGCGGCCAGAGAGGTTGGAACATCTCCCTGCTGGTCTTGCCGTGAAGCTTGGCCACGCCGTTGGAACGGCCCGCGAGCCGCAGCCCCATGACAGCCATGTTGAAAGGCGCATCGGCCGGCTCGTCCGGGAAGTGCCCGAGCGACATAAGGGTGTCGATAGTGACCCCGCACTCCTTCGCCCACGCGGAGAAGTACTGCTCGATCAACTCTCTCGGGAACCGGTCGATGCCGGCCGGCACGGGCGTGTGGGTCGTGAACACGGTGCCTGCCCTCACCGCCTCGATCGCCTCGTTCCAGCTCAGACCCTGTTCTGTGATCAGCTTCCGGATCCTTTCGAGACCCAAGAACCCGGCGTGCCCCTCGTTCGTGTGGAACACCTGGGTCTCGACGCCGAGAGCTTCGAGCGCGCGAACCCCTCCCACGCCCAGCAGGATCTCCTGCCGGACGCGATGTTCGGACCCGCCGCCGTACAGCCGGTCGGTCACCGCGCGGAGCTCGTCGTCGTTCGAGTCGACGTCGGCGTCGAGCAGGTACAAGCGAACCCGGCCAACCTGGGCCAGCCACACCTGGGCGTCGAGTTCCGCGCCGGCGAGGTCGACCTGGATCCTGACCCCATCGACGAGTTCGAGGGCCATGCCGTGGGGGTCGAGAACCGGGTAGCGCTCTTCCTGCCACCCGTCGGCGTTCAGGTGCTGGCGGAAGTACCCGAGCCGGTACATGAGGCCGATCCCCGTGAGGGGGATCCCCAGGCTGCTCGTCGCCTTCAGGTGGTCCCCAGCCAGGACGCCGAGGCCCCCTGAGTACTGGGGGAGGGCTTCGGCGATGCCGAACTCGGGCGAGAAGTACGCGACCCCCCGGAGCGGGCTGGCTTGCCGGTTCTGGAACCAGCGGGGGGCCTCGAGGTACCTCTGAAGGTCGGCGTGCATCTCGCCGAGCAGTCCCATGAAACCCGGGTCGGACGCCAGCTGCTCGAGGCGGTGCCTGCCTACGAGGCTGAGCAGCCGGACGGGATCGTGGAAGGTCGATTCCCAGACCTGCGGATCTACCCAGCGGAACAGGTCCCTGGTGCGGTCCTCCCACGACCAGCGCAGGTTGTAGGCGAGGTCTTGAAGCGGGATGAGCGCTTCGGGGAGCCGGGACCTCACCGTGAAGCTTCGCAGGGCCCTCATGGCGGGCAACGGTACCGAAACCCCGGCCAGGTGGGTAACGCCATCGTGTGGTCGTCGAGCAACGTAGCGTGATACCCGTGATTGGCCGACTTGTCGTGGATGACATCCGTCCGAGGACCCCGACCGGCTTCCCCGCTAAGGCGGTGGTCGGCGAGAAGGTCAGGATCACCGCGGTGGTGTTCAAGGACGGTCATGACCCGATCGCGGCCAGGGCAATCCTGTTGAACGAGGCGCCGTCCAACAAGAAAGGCACTCACACCGCAGAGAAACCCGTCGTGATCACTGAGATGACTCCGCTCGGGAACGACGAGTGGGAGGGGTACGTCGTACCCGAGGGGATCGGCCCGCATTGGATCGTGGTCGAGGGCTGGTCGCAGAAGGACGGTCCGGTGGACGCCGAGAAGGCCGCCGATCTCACCCGGTCCGAACCGCACCAGCTGTGGGTGGACCGCGAGCGCGCGCTGGTCGGAGCTTGGTACGAGCTCTTTCCCCGCTCGTACGGCGGATTCGACGGCGCCGCCAAGCGGGTCCCCGATCTCGCCGCGATGGGTTTCGACGTCCTGTACCTGCCCCCCATCCACCCGATCGGGCACACGGCTCGCAAAGGTCCCAACAACACTCTCGCAGCCGGGCCGGACGATCCGGGAAGCCCGTGGGCGATCGGTTCCGAGGAGGGTGGTCACACCGCGATCGACCCCGATCTGGGAACCCTTCACGAATTCCACCGGCTTGTCGCGGTGGCCGAGGAAAACGGAATGGAGGTCGCTCTCGACTACGCCCTCCAGTGCTCACCAGACCATCCGTGGGTCACCCAGCACCCCGAATGGTTCCACCATCGCGCCGACGGCACGATCGCCTGTGCCGAGAACCCGCCGAAGGTGTACCAGGACATCTTCCCCCTCAACTTCTGGCCTCCGAAGGAGAAGGACAGGGTCGCCATGTGGGAGGCCTGCAAGGGGATCGTTGACTACTGGATCGCCCAGGGGGTGAACATCTTCCGGGTCGACAATCCTCACACCAAGCCCGTCGCATTCTGGAGATGGTTGATCGCCGAGGTGCAGCAGGCAAATCCGCAGGTGGTGTTCTTGGCCGAGGCGTTCACCCGACCGAAGGTGATGGCCAAGCTGGCCGAAGTGGGTTTCAGCCAGAGCTATACCTACTTCACCTGGAGGACCGAGCAGCACGGCCCCGACGGGCTCCGCGCGTACCTCGAGGAGCTTGCTCACGGGCCGAAGGCCGACTTCATGAGGCCCAACTTCTGGCCCAACACCCCAGACATCCTGTCCGGACCCCTCCGCAACGGTCCGCCAGCAGCCTTCGCTCTCAGGTTCATTCTTGCCGCGACGATGAGCCCGTCATACGGCGTCTACAGCGGGTACGAGCTCTACGAGAACGAGCCTGCTTCGGACACGAACGAGGAGTACCTTCACTCGGAGAAGTACGAGATCAAGGTCCGCGAGTTCGATCAGCCGTGGAGCCTCGAACCCTTGATGCGCCTGGTCAACCGGGTCCGGAGGCGTCACCCCGCGTTACAGAGACTGCGCTCGATCGAGTTCCACGACACGACGAACCCCCAGATCATCGCCTACTCGAAAGTGTCGGACGACGGAGATGACATTGTCCTTACCGTCGTCAACCTCGATCCGCACTTCGCCCAGGTAGCGCTCGTCGACATCTGGTCTCTCGGCGTTCCGTTCGGTGTTCCGTACACGGTCGTCGACGAGTTGTCGGGCGAGTCCTACGAGTGGCGCGGGAGCAACCCATACATTCGGCTCGACCCGACGTACCGGGTGGCGCACATTTTCGACATAACCTCCGCGGTGGAGGCTCCCGGGACCGCGACCGCCATCTGAATGGTCTCGAGCTACACGGCCCTCCCGCGATGACCCTTCCGCGATGATCAGCCCGTTCGCCGCACCGGAACCGAGGTGGTACCAGTACGCGGTCTTCTACGAAATCCTCGTGCGCGGCTTCTACGACCAGAACGACGACGGGACAGGGGATCTCTCCGGTATCACGGCAAAGCTCGACTACCTGAAATGGCTCGGCGTTGACTGCCTCTGGCTTCTCCCGTTCTACCAATCGCCACTGCGCGACGGGGGTTATGACATCAGCGATTTCTGGACGGTACTTCCCGAATACGGCGACCTTGCCGACGCGGTCGAACTGGTCGAGGAAGCGCACAAGCGGGGGATCCGGGTAATAGCCGACCTGGTGATGAACCACACATCGGACCAGCACCCCTGGTTCCTGGAGTCGCGCGAGGACCGGACCAATCCGAAGGCCGACTGGTATGTGTGGCGCGACGAGGACGACGAGTATCGCGATGCCCGCGTCATCTTCGTCGACACGGAAAAATCGAACTGGACCTTCGACGCCCAGCGAGGCCAGTACTACTGGCACCGGTTCTTTTCGCACCAACCCGACCTCAACTACGACAACCCCGAGGTGGCCGAGGCCATGCTCGACGTGGTTCGCTACTGGCTCGATATCGGACTCGACGGGTTCAGGCTCGACGCGGTGCCTTATTTGTTCGAACGTGAAGGAACCAACTGCGAGAACCTGCCGGAGACTCACGAGTACCTGCGGCGGTTGCGCAAGGAAGTCGACTCCCTGTTCCCGGGGAGGGTTCTCCTTGCCGAAGCCAACCAATGGCCCGAAGACGTGGTGGAGTACTTCGGCAGCAGCGACGAGTGCCACATGTGCTTCCACTTCCCTCTCATGCCGCGAATGTTCATGGCAGTTCGCCGCGAGCAGCGATACCCCATCACCGAAATTCTCGCCAGGACACCGGAGATACCGCCGGGTTGCCAGTGGGGCATATTCCTCCGCAACCACGACGAGCTGACCCTCGAGATGGTCACCGACGAAGAGCGCGACTACATGTGGGCGGAGTACGCCAAGGACCCGCGCATGAAGAGGAACATCGGCATAGGCAGGCGCCTTGCTCCTCTGGTCGACAACGACCGCCGCGTCGCCGAGTTGCTCCACTCTCTACTCTTCAGCTTTCCCGGCTCGCCCGTTCTTTACTACGGGGACGAGATCGGAATGGGCGACAACATCTATCTCGGCGACCGCGACAGCGTTCGCACTCCCATGCAGTGGTCGCCCGACCGGAACGCGGGGTTCAGCCATTCGGACTTCGCGCAGCTGTACCTCCCGCCGCTCATGGATCCGGTGTACGGATTCCAGGCCGTCAACGTGGAAGCCCACCTTCGCGACCCGAGCTCGATGCTGCACTGGATGAAGCGGATGCTCGAGGTACGCAAGCAGCACCCCGTCTTCGGCTCGGGAACGTTCGAGGTGCTTTCCGTCGACAACCCTTCAGTGCTCGCGTATCTGCGCACCGGTCCGAGGGAACCAGCGGAAGACGAAGAGATCCCCACACTCGAGGCGGACGACGCGGGGGACGACATCGTCCTGTGCGTCTGCAACCTCTCCCGTTTCGCGCAGCCGGCGGAACTTCCGCTGCAGCGCTTCGATGGCAAGGTTCCGATCGAGCTGCTAGGACGCGTGCCGTTCCCCAAGATCGGCGAGCTGCCCTACTTCGTGACCCTGGCCCCATACGGTTTCTATTGGTTCGAGCTCGTCGATGCGGCGGGAGGTGTGTGATGGGCGAACTTCCGGCTGGATCGGCGGCTGGGTTGCCAGATGGATTGCCAGATGGATTGATGGAGCTGGTTCCCGCACACCTGGAAGCTCAGCGCTGGTATGCGGGCCATTCGGGTCCGGCCCTCGAGAAGGTCGACCTCGAGTGGGCCGGCCGTCTGTGGGGCGACGACGAAGGGCTCCGCGCGCTCTGGCACGCCATCGCGGTTGCTGGCGACGACCGCTACCAGCTGGTCATCGGAGAGCGCCCCGCCGGCGAACGAGCGGATTTCCTGCACGGTCGCGAAGAGGCGATGCTCGGGGCGATCGAGCAGTCGTACTTCTATGACGCGACCCTCGACTCGGACCTCGCCAAAGTGCTTCTTGAAATCGCGAGCGGGGGATCCCAGGAGGCCGCGTTCGCCCGTCCGATCAGCGCCGAACAGTCGAACACGTCGCTGGTGTACGACGACAAGATCATCCTCAAGCTGTTCCGAAAGCTCCATCCCGGCAGGAACCCCGATGTCGAGGTGACGGCGGTCCTCGCCGAGGCTGGTTTCGACCACGTTGCGGCCCCACTGGTCATCTGGAGAGATCACGGCTACGACCTCGCCTTCGGCCAGGAGTTTCTCGCCGGCGGCACCGACGGCTGGGCCCTGGCTCTCACGTCTCTCAGAGACCTGTACAACTCGGCCATCCTCGGCCCCGCCGACGCCGGCGGCGACTTCGCCGCGGAGGCAGCCCGCTTGGGCAGGATGACCGCGGAGATGCACCGCGCGCTGGTCGAGGGATTCGGGTTCGCCACGACCGAGGAATCCCAGGCGCTTTGGCGATCGTTGGTCGACACCCTTCCCGGACGGCTTCGCTCCGCAAGCGAGGCGGCGGATCGGGATCTTCTCGCCGCGGCCGAACCTCTGCTGGGCCGGCTGGCTCAGCTAAAGGATCCCGGTCGGTTCGTGCGGGTCCACGGCGACTACCACCTCGGGCAGGTGATGCGCACCGATACCGGGTGGTACGTGCTCGACTTCGAGGGCGAGCCGGGGCGAGATCTTTCCGCGCGGGTCGGGTACGCATCGCCGGCCAAGGACATCACCGGGATGCTCCGCTCATTCCATTACGCCACACGTCATGCGCTGGCGGAACGGGCTCAAACGGAGGTGGAGAGCCTGGACGGCCTCGCCCTGGCCTGGGATGCCCACAACCGCCAGGCCTTCCTGGACGGCTACCGGGACACCAAGGGGGTGGAGGCCCTGATGCCCCCGCCGGAGTCGTCGGCGGCCGTTCTTCTCGCCTACGAGCTGGATAAAGCGCTGTATGAGCTCGATTACGAGAGAGCTCACCGCCCAGATTGGGTATCCATACCCCTTGACGCATTAGACCGCCTGCTCCACGAGGGTGACGACGTTGGCTAGAGGTGCCACCAAACAGGTTTCAGAGCTGGATCTCGTAGCGCAGGGGTTGCACTCGGACCCCCACCGCATCCTGGGACGACACGGGTCGACGGTCCGGGCCTTTCGGCCGGGGGCCGTTGCGATGCGTGTCGAAGTTGGGTCGAACGGGAGCAGGAAAGCGTTCGAGATGACGCGGATCCACGACGGCGGTGTATTCGAGGGATCCATCGACACCGACGTCAAGGAGTACGAGTTCGAAGCGGACTACGCCGACGGAGATCGCACCATCACGTACCGTTACTGCGATCCTTACGCGGCGTGGCCCACGCTTGGCGAGCTGGATCTGCACCTGTTCGGCGAAGGTCGGCACCACCGGTTGTGGGAGGTGCTTGGTTCCCATCTCCGGGTGCACGACGGGATGGCGGGAGTCTCCTTCGCCGTGTGGGCCCCGAATGCGAAGGCGGTTCGGGTCGTCGGAGACTGGAATTTCTGGGACGGCAGGGTTCACCCGATGAGATCACTCGGCTCGTCCGGCGTGTGGGAGCTGTTCGTGCCTGGGGTGAGCGCGGGTGCCCGCTACAAGTACGAGATCATCAGCAGCACTGGCGAGCTGATCCTGAAAACCGACCCGATGGCGTTCGAGATGGAGGTCCCCCCGGCCACCGCGAGTGTGGTGGTCGACCTGAGCGATTTCGACTGGGGCGACTCTGGCTGGTTGACGTCCCGGGCGAACGGCGACCTGCTGAGGCAGCCGATGTCTGTCTACGAGCTCCATCTGGGGTCGTGGAGGCACACCGACACCGGAGAGGGGCCTCGCCGGCCTCTCACCTACCGTGAGCTCGCGGAGCAGCTTCCCGACTACTTGGACGACATGGGTTTCACTCACGTGGAATTCCTGCCGGTCGCCGAGCATCCGTTCAGCGGGTCATGGGGATACCAGGTCTCCGGTTACTACGCCCCGACGTCGCGTTTCGGTACCCCAGACGATTTCCGGGCCTTGATCGACGCGCTTCACCAACGCGGCATCGGGGTGATCCTCGACTGGGTACCGGCTCACTTCCCCAAGGACGCGTTCGCGCTGGCGAGGTTCGACGGGACCGCCCTTTACGAGCACGCAGATCCGCGTCAGGGCGAGCATCCCGACTGGGGCACCCTCGTGTTCAACTTCGGGCGCAACGAGGTACGCAACTTCCTCATCGCCAACGCCCTGTATTGGGTTCAGGAGTTCCATATCGACGGCCTGAGGGTCGACGCCGTGGCTTCGTTGCTCTACCTCGACTACTCGCGCAAAGCCGGGGAATGGGTCCCAAATCAGTTCGGCGGCCGCGAGAACCTCGACGCGGTGTCCTTCATCAAGGAGCTCAACGAGACCGTGTTCGGACAGGATTCCGGTGCGACCATGATCGCCGAGGAGTCGACAGCGTGGCCAAGTGTCTCCCGCCCCACTTACCTGGGAGGCCTCGGATTCGGATTCAAGTGGAACATGGGCTGGATGCACGACACCCTCGACTACTTCCACCACGATCCGGTTCACCGCCGCTACCACCACGGCGAACTGACCTTCGGTCTTCTGTACGCGTGGACCGAGAACTTCATCCTTCCGCTCTCGCACGACGAGGTGGTGCACGGCAAAGGATCGTTGCTCAACAAGATGCCCGGCGACCGCTGGCAGCAGCTCGCCAACCTCCGGACGCTGTACGCATGGATGTGGGCTCACCCGGGCAAGCAGCTCCTCTTCATGGGCGGCGAGTTCGCGCAGGAGCGTGAGTGGAACGCCGAGCAGGAGATCGACTGGTGGATCCCCGCGGAGTGGGCCGACCACCGCAAGCTGCAGGACATGGTCCGAGACCTGAACCGGGTGTACCGGGAGCAGCCCGCCCTGTGGGAGGAGGACGTCACGTCGGCGGGGTTCGCCTGGATCGACGCGAACGACGCCGACCAGAGCGTCCTGTCGTTCCTGCGTCGACGGAGGGACGGCCGGCCGGGGGGCGAACTGGCGTGCATCGCGAACCTCACCCCCGTCCCCCGGCACGGCTACAGGATCGGCCTGCCCGCCGAGGGAAGGTGGACGGAGTTGGTCAATACCGACGCTCAGGAGTGGGGCGGATCCGGGGACGGCAACTTCGGCGGGGTGCAAGCAGAGCGGATCCCCTGGCACGGTCAGCCCTGCTCCGCTTCGGTGACCTTGCCTCCCCTTGCAGTGGTGTGGCTCGGAGCCCCCTGAACCTCTTTTTTTCCGGCGTCAAGCCGTAGAACGACGTGTCTTATCGGTCATTGGCCCGTATTCTTTTGACGGTGCGGGTCGTTACACGCGGAAAACACTCGAGCGGCCCCGCCTGGTGGGCCCGCTGGCAGATTGTCGCCGCCGCGGCTCTCGCGCTCGTCGCCGGCGGCACCGGTGCCGCGATCGCGGTCACGGTCTCCCAGCCCTCGGCTGCCGAAGTGGCTGCCGCCAAGGCAAGAGCCGCCGCGCACAAGCAGGCAGTCGAAACCGCCGCACGAAACGCAGAGGTCGCCCGGCTCGTCGCGGCCCTGGTTTTCTCGCCGACCGACGGCGCGACGTCGGTACAGCCGGATTCACCGGTGTCCGTGTCGTCGAGCGCCGGAGCCCTGAGTTCGGTGACGGTCACTGCGGGCCCTTCGACACTCGTCGGCAATCTCACCCTGGATCACACCAAGTGGTCCTCCTCTGACGGCCTGCAGCCGGGGACCACCTATTCGGTGACCGCGACAGTGGAGGGTCCGGGAGGGGTCACCGCGCAACGCACGACCACTTTTTCAACGGTGACTCCGGTGGCCAAAGTGACCCTCACGCTCTTCCCCTACGGCGGGATGACCGTCGGGGTCGGAGAGCCGGTCATCGTGCACTTCAACCACGCGATCAACGGCGCCGGGGCCAGGCAGTCGGTCCTGTCGCACTTCACCATCACCGAGTCCAATCCGGTTGCCGGTGGGTGGCACTGGTTCAGCCCGTACGAGCTCCACTTCCGGCCGCAGAACTACTGGCCAACCGGCGAGCAGGTAAGTGTCTCGTCCGACCTGGACGGCTGGAACGCCGGCGACGGGAGATGGGGGACCGGACGGGTGACGGCCAACTTCGTCATCGGCGACGCTCACATCTCGGTTGCCAACCTGAGCACCGACCGGATGACCGTGTACAGCAACGGCGCGACGATCGCGAGCTATCCGGTCAGCGGAGGACGCGATCAATACCCGACGATGGGCGGTGTCCACATCGTCATGGACAAGGAACCCGTGGTTCACATGGTCTCTTCGTCTGTAGGGATTCCGGTCAACTCCCCGGCGGGCTATGACGAGTTCGTATATCAGGATGTGCACATCTCCGACAGCGGCGAGTACGTGCACGACGCGCCGTGGTCCGTCGGCTCGCAGGGCCGTACGAACGTGTCGCACGGATGCATCAACCTGGGACCCAACGACTCGCAGGCTTTCTACAACTTCAGCCGGGTCGGCGATGTGGTCCAAGTTCTCGGAAGCCCCCGCCCGCCCGTCGGAGGGGATCACGGGGTGATGGACTGGACGACCGACTGGAGCCAGTGGACTCCCGGCACCGTTCAATCGAGCAACCCGACGCCCCCGAGCACCTCCACTACGACGCCTGCCGCGACGTCGCCGACGACGTCGTCGTCGGTGGGCACCACGACGTACGGCACACAGCCGAACTCCTCCACGACCTCATCGACGGTCTCCTCAACCGCGCACTAGTCGGCATCAACAGCGGCCACGTGTGGCTGTTGCGCCGGCGTTGTTAGACCGGAGTGGTCACCTCGACGCGCAGATCCTCGGCAGCTCTCTCCGGGGGCACAACGTTGATCAGCACGCCGGATCCCATCTCGAAACCGCCGCGCGTGGAGATCTTCGGCACGACGTGGATGTGCCAGTGGAAATCCCCGGTCAAACGGAACGGAGCCGAGTGGAACATGATGTTGTAGGCGATGTCGCCGAGCCGGCTGCGCAGACCTGAAAGCGCGCGCTGAACCGACCGCCCCGTCGCGGCGAGATCACCCTCGTCCGCCTCGTGGAGGTGACGGCAATGACGGCGGGGGATGATCAGCATCTCGTAAGGCGTGCCGCTCCAGAACGGCGCGATCGTCGCCACCCGGTCGTCGGCCATGACGATCCGGTGCCCCACCTGCTCCTCGGCGTCGATCGTCGCGCACAGCAGGCAGTTGCCTTGGAATCGCGCAAAGCCGGCCAACTCGTTCGCCGCCTCGCCCGGGATGAACGGCATCGACAGAAGCTGGCCGTGCGGGTGCTCGATCGACGCTCCCGCCTCGCGACCCGAATTGACGACCGCCTGGCTGTAACGCAGGCCTGCGGTGTTGGCGTGAGCGGCCATCCGGTCCCGCAGTGCCTGCATCACCAGCGCTGCATGAGCGTCCGAAAGATCGGCCCAGCTCGAATCGTGGCCGGGAGTCAGAACCAGCACCTCGTGCTTGCCGCTGGCCGGCGCTTGGGTGAAAACCGGGCCGAGGTGGTTCACCACCATCGGTTCCGCCCCGCTGAACGCCGGGTAACGGTTTGGCACGACCCGGACCTGCCACGCTCCGTCGGGGCCGTAGCTGGCGATCGGCTGGGTGGTGCTGTCCTCCCGGCCGGGGCAGAACGGGCAGGGGCGAGTCCGATCTTCTTCCACCGCCAGTTGCCGTGGAAGGAAATCGGATGGCCGTTGCGACCGCTCGCCGGCGATCACCACCCAGCGTCCCGTCATCGGGTCGAGCCGCAACTCGCTCATCGTGACGAAGGGTAGTTCGACAGCAACATCACTCGCGACGGTAGCGCTGGTCTAGGTGAATGTTTGCTCACCCAGCCCCTTCTAGGTCGCAAATCCCTCACAAACTCCGCAAAAATTCACCGGACCGAGGGCTCAGGTTCACGGCAGCGCCGGGCGCGAACACAACCGTCGGTACGCTGGTTCGACGTGCCGGTGTATCTAGACCATGCCGCGGGAGGCCCGCTGCGCCCCGATGCCCGTGAAGCCATGATCCCGTGGCTCACGAGTCGGTTCGGCAACCCTTCCGGTTCGCATCAGGTGGCGCGCGCCGCGCGAGAGGCGATCGACTCGGCGCGGGACTCCGTTGCGGAGTTGATCGGTGCTGAACCGGGTTGCGTTGTGTTCACGTCCGGAGGCACTGAGTCGGACAACCTCGCAGTCCTCGGGACGCTAGCCGCCAGGCCGGGGTGCGTGGTCGTGAGCGCGGTGGAGCACCCCGCAGTTATCCAGGCGGCGGCGGCGTCCGGCCGCGAGGTCCGCGTCGCGCCGGTCGGTCCCGACGGGGTCGTCGAGCCGGCCGGTCTGCGCCCGCTGTTGGACGGTGACGTCGCTCTGGTCTCGGTCCAAACCGTCAACCACGAGACCGGTGTCATCCAGCCGGTTGGCGATATCGCCCGGCTGGTGCACCGCCGCGCTCCAAGGGCCCTGTTCCACACCGACGCAGTGCAGGCGGCAGCGTGGCTCGACCTGCCGGACGTGACCGCAGAGGCGGATCTCGTGTCCGTGTCCTCCCACAAGCTGGGTGGCCCACAGGGTGCAGGCGCGCTTGGAGTACGGCGCGGCGCGGTGGTCAGCCCTCTCCTCCACGGTGGCGGACAGGAACGCGAGATGAGGAGCGGTACGCAGAACGTTGCCGCGATCGTCGGTTTCGCCGCGGCGGCTGTTGCTGCATTGAAGACGCGGTCGGAGACCTGCGCGAGGGTGACCGATCTTCGAAACGATCTTTCCACCAACATCCTGCGGGCGATTCCGAGTGCGCGAGAGACCGCTGCCGGCGCGGCGCGCGTGCCAGGCCACGTTCACGTTCGTTTTCCCGGAGTCGAGAGCGAGGCGCTGCTCGTCCTGCTCGACGAGAGGGGCGTGTGTGCGTCGGCGGGGGCCGCGTGCGCGAGCGGGGCGCTTGATCCGAGTCCTGTGCTCCTGGCGATGGGTGTGGACAAAGACGAGGCTCTCTGCAGCCTCCGATTGACTCTCGGGTTCACCACCACCGCAGATGACACCGAAACGGCCGCCGCCGCGGTCATCGATTCGGTACGCCGGCTTAGCGGGAGTTGAGACGGTGAGGATCCTCGCTGCAATGTCGGGAGGCGTCGATTCGTCGGTCGCAGCCGCGATCTTGAAGGCGCAGGGCTACGAGGTTGTCGGGGCGACGATGAAGCTGTGGGGCGGGCATTCCGACACTGGCTGCTGCTCGGTAGCGGATGTCGACGACGCGAGACGTGTCGCGCAGCAGCTGGGGCTGGCGCACCACGTCTTCAATTTTTCAGAGGAGTTCGATCGCCATGTCGTCGAGCCGTACGTGGCCGATCACGCCGCCGGACGAACCCCGAATCCTTGCATCGAGTGCAACCGGCACTTGAAGTTCGATCGTTTTCTCGAGCGGGCCGTCCGACTCGGCTTTGATGCGGTCGCGACGGGTCACCACGCGCGGGTGACTTCGGGGCCCGACGGAACCTGGGAGCTGCGGCGTGGCGTCGACAGTGCGAAGGACCAGTCCTACGTTCTGCACATGCTCGGTCAGGCGGAGCTCTCGAAGACTCTGCTCCCTGTCGGGGAGATGACCAAGGCCGAGGTCCGGGAGATGGCACGGTCGCTCGGGTTGCGGACGGCGGCGAAGCCCGACAGTCAGGACGTCTGCTTCATATCGAGGACCGCCGGTCGTGAGGTGTTCCTAGGTGACCGGATAACACTGCGCCCCGCATCGGTTCGTGACACGGAAGGCAACCTCGTCGGCGAACTTCCCGCGGTGGAACTGGTCACCGTCGGCCAGCGCCGCGGACTGGGCGATCTGGGCACGGTAGGCGGGAACCGGCGTTATGTCGTGGCTGTGGACTCGCGCACTGCGACGGTCACTGTCGGCGACCTGGACGATCTCATGGTCGACTCGCTCGCGGTGTCCGGCATCAGCTGGGTGGCCCACCCGCCGGACGAATCGGAGCCGCTGGCCGTCCAGATGAGCGCGCACGGCCGCCCGGTCGCCGGGGTGTGGCGGCCAGGTCTCCCGGAGCTTGCGGGCACGATCGACCTGGAGCAAACGGTACGCAGGGTGGCCCCGGGACAAAGCATCGTCCTGTATCGAGGCGATGCAGTCGTCGGAGGCGGCATCGCCGCCTGAGCTATTGGTCACAACCGCTCGGTATCGTCGGGGGCAATGACCTCGCACGACGAATCCTTGCCTGACGGGATCGCCGCACAGGCTGAGGAGCTGCGAAAGCAGATCGACTACCACACCCGCAAGTACTTTGTCGACGACGACCCTGAGATCACCGACGCCGAGTTCGACGAGCTGGTCGCCGAGCTGGCGCAGATCGAGACGGACTACCCCGAACTTGCCGTCCCCGACTCTCCGACCGCCAAGGTCGGCGGGATAGCCTCACCGCTGTTCTCGGAGGTCCGGCACCTGACACCGATGATGTCGCTCGACAAGACCACCAGCTACGAAGAGCTGATCGCCTGGGGAAAGCGGATGGACCGCTTCATTTCCGGCCACGTGGACTACACCTGCGAGCTGAAGATCGACGGGCTGGCGATGAGCCTGTTGTACGAGCAGGGCAGGCTTGTAAGAGCAGCCACCCGCGGTGACGGCGAAGTCGGTGAGGACGTGACGGCGAACGTCATGACCATCGACGAAATACCCCGCACCATCGGCACGGGCCACCCGGATGTCGTCGAGGTGCGCGGCGAGATCTATATGCCGATCCCGGCGTTCGACGAGCTGAACGCGCGCCAGACCCAGGCAGGCGCGCGCCCGTTCATCAACCCGCGCAACGCAGCGGCAGG
This sequence comes from Acidimicrobiales bacterium, assembly GCA_036378675.1. Lineage (NCBI taxonomy): Bacteria > Bacillati > Actinomycetota > Acidimicrobiia > Acidimicrobiales > Acidimicrobiales bacterium. The sequence continues at coordinate 24,839 of DASUWA010000062.1, read as the reverse complement.
ATCCCTTCGGCAGAAGGACCCGTCGATCACCGCGTCACGGGACCTGCGTTTCTGGGCCTATCAGCTGGGGACCGTCGAACGCGGACCTGAGTTCAGCGAGCACGTTCAGACGCTCGAATGGATGCGGTCGGTCGGTTTTCCTGTCAACCCGCACATCGAGCTCGAGCACAGCCTGGAGGGAGTCGATCGCTACTGCAGCGCTTGGCTGGAACGCCGACACACGCTGAGCTACGAGATCGACGGAGCGGTCGTGAAGGTCAACGGGCTGGGCCAACGGCGCGAGCTCGGCTCGACTTCGAAGGCGCCGAGGTGGGCGATCGCCTACAAGTTCCCGCCTGAGGAGAAGACGACGAAGCTGAAGGACATCATGGTCTCCATCGGCCGCACGGGGAAGGCCACTCCCTTCGCGATGCTCGAGCCGGTCGTCGTTGGGGGCGCAAAGGTTTCTCTCGCGACTCTGCACAATGAGGACCAGGTCCGGATCAAAGACGTTCGCCCAGGCGACACGGTCGTCGTGCGCAGGGCCGGCGACGTCATCCCCGAGGTGAGGGGCCCGGTCCTTCCGCTGAGGCCGGCAGGGGCGAAAGCGTGGAGGTTCCCCGCCGACTGTCCGGTGTGTGGTCAGAAGCTGCTGAGGCTCGAGGGGGAGAGCGATACCTTCTGCGTCAACACCGACTGCCCGGGGCAACGGGTTCAGCGGATAGCGCATTTCGCGTCCCGGGGTGCGATGGACATAGAGCACCTCGGGGAGCGGACCGTCGCGCACTTCACTCGCGAGGGCTTGCTGCACGACGTGGCCGACATCTACAGCCTGGACTTCGACAGGATCGGATCGTTCGAAGGATGGGGTGAGACTTCGACGGCCAACCTGCGCGCCGCTATCGAAGCATCCAAGCAACGCCCGCTGGCCAACCTTCTCGTCGGTCTGTCCATCAGGCACCTCGGTTCCACGGGTAGCCAGATCCTCGCGAGGCACTTCCGGAACATGGACCGGATCATCGAGGCGAGCGCCGAGGAGCTGGCGGCTGTGGAGGGGGTCGGCCCCATAATCGGTGCCAGCGTCCAGCGGTTCTTCGCTATGGAGCCGAACCGGGTCGTCGTCGAGCGTCTCCGGGAAGCGGGTCTCAACTTCGAGGGTCCCTCGGCCCCGGCTGTGCCCCAGGTGCTCGCCGGGATGTCGATCGTCGTCACCGGCACCTTGGAAGGTTGGTCGAGGGAGGGGGCCGAGGAAGCGATCAAGTCACGCGGCGGCAAGAGCCCCGGGAGCGTCTCGAAGAAGACGACGGCCGTCGTTGTCGGGTCGGAGCCGGGCGCCGCCAAACTCAGCAAGGCGACCGAACTAGGCGTGCCGGTCATCGACGAGGCGGCCTTCGCCCGCCTGCTGGAAACGGGAGAGCTTCCGCCGGGCTGATCGGACCGTCTTCCGCTGAGGCCGGGGTCATTACGGCCAAGCGTGGGGTTGGGGTCCCCACGCTTCGGAGGAGTCTGGGGCTGGGGCCCCAGACGGGACAGTGTCACGGTCCGCGTGCCGGGTGACTCGCACAAGTACTCTCCTTTCGATGGCGACGCCTCGCATCGCCGATTCGGTGGGGCGCGTCCTTGGCGACCGCTACCGCCTGCTTCGCCCGCTGGGTACGGGCGCGTCCGCGCACGTATATGTGGCCGAGGACGTGAGCCTCCGGAGGAGGGTCGCCATCAAGATCCTCCATCCGGCTCTCGCCGGCGACGAGGCCTTCCTGCGGAGATTCCGCGCCGAGGCGCAGGTCGTCGCCGCGCTTCGCCACCCCAACATCCTCCGCGTGTACGACTGGGGCGAGGACGGCGGAGCCCCGTACCTGGTGATGGAGCTCCTCGAAGGCGGCAACCTCCGCTCGCTGCTCGACCGGGGTCACTTGCTCACTCCCGCCCAGGCGGCGGCCGTCGGCGCCGATGCCGCGCGGGCTCTCGATTACGCGCACCGCCGGGGACTGGTTCACCGCGACATAAAGCCCGCCAACCTCATATTCGATGACGAGGGCAGGCTCACCGTCGCGGACTTCGGTCTCGCTCGAGCGCTTGCAGAAGCCACTTGGACGGAGCCCGCGGGCGCCGTGGTCGGTACCGCCCGTTACGCAGCGCCGGAACAGGCTAGAGGAGAGAAGCTCGACAGCCGCGCGGACGTCTATTCGCTGGCGCTCGTGTTGATCGAAGCGACCACCGGGCAGGTTCCCTTCGTAACGGACACCACGATCGGAACGCTGATGGCCCGACTGGGAAGGGACGTTCCAGTTGTCGAAGAGCTCGGGCCGCTCGGCCCAGCCCTCGCGGCAGCTGGCACCGCAGACCCCGAGAGGCGCCTCAACGCTCCTGGCCTGGCTCACCAACTCGACTCGGCGGCGGCTCACCTTCCCCCGCCCTCGGCACTGCCGCTCGCGGCCCCGCTCGTGACTGGCGCCACCGAAACCGACGACGACCCCACTGAGTACCCGGGCCGGGCGAAGCTCTTCGACGTTGCTGCCCTGGAGGGCGAACCCGAACCCCGGGGAGGCGCGCAGGGCGCTCGGCTTGCCTCCAACACATTCGAGCCGCCGAAGCCGTTCGACGCGGAGGAGTCGACCGTTGGGGGCCGCCGGCGCGGCACTGGGCGCCGCCTTCGAATCGCTGCGCTACTCCTGCTCCTGTTGCTCGTGATGGGCGGAGCCGCAGCCGGGGCCGTGGTGGCAACAGGAACGCTGGCGACTCCAACCCACCTGGTCCCAAACGTCGTCAACCACACAGAGCAGGACGCGAGGGCCACCCTGACGCGGTTGCATTTCAAGATCGCCGTGTCGGCGCGGTCATACTCCGGCTCGCCAGCGGGGACCGTGCTGGCGCAGCGTCCCGACCGCGGCCGGCTGAAGGAAGGATCCACAGTCTCGGTTCAGTTGTCTCTGGGACCCCAGCCGGTGGCAGTACCGACCAACTTGAGCGGCCTCCCACTTGCCGACGCGACGGCGGTCCTGCAGACGCTCGGGTTGAAGGTCGGGACCGTTACCCACGCGACCCACATGAACATCCCTGCTGGTGCCGTGATTTCGAGCAACCCCAACAGCGGAACCCTGCTTCCGGGCCAGTCGGTCGACCTGGTCGTCTCCAGCGGGAAACCCACCGTCGCGGTTCCCGCCCTTTCCGGACCGTCGGCCGCGTCGTTTGCTGCGGCCCAGTCGGCGCTCCAAGCGGTAGGCCTCGCCGCGGTGGAAAGCGACCAGTTCAGCGACACCGTCCCCAAGGGCCAGGTCATCGCAAGCCAGCCTCCCGGCGGGACAACCGTGCCCGTCGGCAGCCAGGTGACCGTGCTCGTCTCGAAGGGCCCCGATCTCGTGGCGGTTCCGATCGTGCAGGGGGACACGGTTCCGCAGGCGACGCAAGCGCTCTACGCGGCCGGTTTCGCCGTCACGGTTAACAACGCCGGTTCGAATGCGACGGTCAAGGGCACCAACCCGCAGGGCGGGTCGCTCGCACCACGCGGTTCGAACGTCACGATCATCACCGGTTGAGACGCGTCGCCAGTCAAGCCAGTAGAGATGGCCCACACGCCGCTAAATCCTGAGGCGTATGTCGGATTAGGCCGATTTCGGCGCAGGCGGTGCGACGTTGCGATCCGAAATTCCTTGTGAGAATCGGCCTGCTTACGGTTGCACTCGGGCAGCGTTCCCTTACACTGTGAGTTGAGGTTCGAGGAGGGCGGCGTGCTGAGGCAGCGATCCCCAGCCGTTGCCGGTGCCGCCGCCCCCCTCGAACCTTTTTTCGCGCTTGGACGGGTTTTGGCGCGCCCTTGACGCACACCGCAGTTGAGCGACCGCTCACCGCGTATCCGCAGGTCGCAGCCCATTTCGGCCTCATGACTAGTCCGACCGGTCGGAGTGAACCGCCCCTTCGGGCCATTCAGAAGATCTCCGGGTCGCCCCGATAATCCTGCCGGAATCGGGCAGATCGCTCTCGACGGGGGAAACGCCCAGTCGTTACCAAGGGGGTAAGGGCAGCATGGGACCGAAACGAGGCACACGGCTCATCCGGGTCATCCCGGCACTCGCTATCGGCGCCGGCGCACTGGTTGCATTGGCGCCGGGAGCTTCGGCAACTGGGACCACCACGACGTTCGTCCTGGGCGGGGGTTCGCTGAGCATCTCTCAGCCGGCCACAGCAAGCATGGGCACGGTCGCGCCGGGAACGCTCACTCTTGCTCATCAACTCGGCACCGTTACCGTGAGCGACAGCCGCGGCAACCTCACCGACGTATGGACCGCCTCGGTCATCTCCACCAACTTCACGACCGGCGGTGCGTCCACCTACGAGACCGTCACCAACGCGAGCATCGCCTACAGCTCCGGAACGGCTACTTCGACTAGCGGCATCGGTACCTTCACGCCCGGGGTGCTCGCGACCATGGCCGCGTCGGGCACGGCCGGCGCATGGGCTGGTACGAGCAGCAACACCGTGTCGTGGGATCCGACGGTCACATTCACTCTTTCACCATCTCAGTCGGCAGGCACATATACCGGCACCATCACCCACTCGGTCGCGTAGCCTTCCCGAATCTTGCGAAGACTCGCTGCGTACGTTCTGGCAGTGGCCGGTGCTATTGCGCCGGCCACTGGCGCGTTCGCGCAGACGAATGGGAGTACGCAACCAAACATCGGCGTCCGCCTGACCCAAGCTCCCGTCGCTCTTGCCAACGACCCGCGGGCTCGGATCTACATCATCGACCACGTTGGGCCGGGGGCGACGATCTCTCGCCGAATGGCGGTGTCCAACACTGCTGACGCCCCGGTGCGCGTCGAGCTTTACGGTGGCCCTGCTGTCATCAACGGCGGTGACTTCATCGCCGAGCCACAGGGACAGAACAATGACCTGAGCACTTGGATCAACGTCAGTCCCAACACGCTCGTCGTGCCTGCCCACGGAGAGGCGACGGCAACCGTGACGATTCGAGTGCCGACCGATGCCTCCGCAGGCGAGAGATATGCCGTTGTGTGGGCGCAACCACCCGCGGCGACGACGAATGCCGGAATCTCGGAAGTAAACCGGGTCGGGATCCGTGTGTACCTATCAGTCGGGGAAGGTTCCGCGCCGGCGATCGACTTCACCATCAACTCTCTGACCGCGTCCAGAGACACTTCGGGGACCCCTTACGTCAAGGCCTTCGTGCGCAACATCGGCGGTCGTGCGCTGGACCTTTCCGGGTCTCTCAACCTGACCAACGGGCCGGGAGGCGTGCGCGCGGGACCCTTCCCCGCCAAGCTCGGGACCACCCTCGGGATAGGCCAAACCGAACCCGTGACGATCCCACTCGACCGGAACATTCCGAGCGGTCCATGGACCGCCACGGTCACGCTGACCTCGGACCAGGTCACCCGGGAAGCGGTGGCGACGATCAGCTTCCCGACCGCTGCTGACGCCTCGTCGGCTCCGGTCGCAGCCGTTCCCGTTCGTCACCACCGAGGGCCGAGCTTCATCATCCTCACGGTGATCTCAGCGATAATCCTCGTCGCAGTCTTGTTGCTGCTGTTCCTGCTTTGGCGCCGGCGTAAGGATGACGAGGATGACGAGCAGAGTGGCAGGCGGCTAACGGTGGCAGCCCGCTAAGGGTGGCAGCCCGCTAAGGGTGGCAGCCCGCTACTGGCCAAGCCCGTCAGCCGGCAACCGCGGCGAGATGAGCCCGGACTCGGGCGATTGCTTGCTCCTCGAGACCGTGAAGGTCAGCGGCAATCGCCCGGAGTTGTTCGGACTCCCAGAGAAGCCGATCGCCCGACCTGCGGCTGTGCTGCGCTGCTGCGGCAACGGCCACGGATCTGGCGTTCAGGCGCTCGGCCAGCTCGCCCACTGACGAGATGGCCTCCCGCACCGAAAGGTGTACACGTCGATCCTTATCACTGACCGCCGGCCGGGCCGCGCTCATGAGGGCAGCGGCTGGATTGTCGTCCTTGGGAATGGTCCCGAACATGCCGCTCAGCGCATCGTTCAAAGGAGTACTCGCCGGTACGTCGAGCTTTCGCCGCAACGCCTGCCGAATGTTCCGCACGGTCCCAACCCGGATGCCCAGGCTCGACGCCAGATCGTCCGCCGAATGGCCCTCCGCGGTGAGGATTGCGACCTGGGTCTCGCGCGGCGACAGGCGGTACAGCCCGAATGGGGCCTCGAGGCTCCCTTCTGCGTCCGGCAGACCTCCGCTCGTCTCCGGGTCATTGTTCGTTGTCTGGACTGGTCGGGTCACCCCCCAGCTCCCTTCCTGCCGGATCCGCCGGCAACGTTCCGCTAATCGGATATTTCGGCTTGACGTCATTGGGGCATGAGGGACTATTTCGAGAAATGACCCCTTCGGGTGGTATTGGCACTGATCCCCCTGTATACGGAGATGTTCCCGAGTCGTGCCAGCGGGGCGGACTCTGCCTCGATGAGCAAATAGTCTCCGATCCCTGATCGGATCCCGGGCAATTTCTCGATCGAGCCTGCGGCGTAATCCACGGCCGGCGTGCCTGACGCGCCCCCGTTCTCGGATGGCTGCGTGCCGCGCCACGCCACTGTTCGCCCGGATCCTCCGGTTTTGTGCGGTGATGTTCGCCCTGGCGCCTGCGACTCTGTGGTCGGGCCCCCTGTGGTCGGGCCCCCTGTGGCAGGGCCCTCTGTGGTCGGGCCCCCTGTGGCAGGGCCCTCTGTGGTCGGACCCTCTGTGGTCGGGCCCTCTGTGGTCGGGCAGAGCGCTGGCCGCCGATTCACAGCCGGAACAGACGCCCACACCCGAGATGTCGCCGCAGGACCCCGGTCCGCATGGCTACTTCGAGTGGACCACCTCGGCGGGCCAGGCGGTCCGAGGCACCGTGACCATCACGAACCCGTCGTCCACCCCCGCCACGTTCGATATCTATCCCGCCGACGCTGCGACGGCGAGCGGCGGCGGGGTGATCTACAGCGCGCTCGGCGGCTCCCTGCACGACACCGGCAGATGGGTTCAGCTTGACGCAGGAACGGTCACCCTCGACGCGCGACAGTCCCACCCGATCGGATTCACGGTCATGATCCCGACTGGAACAGCGCCTGGCGACTACCTCGCAGGGGTGGCCGCGCAGAGCCCCTCGACGCCCGCCGCGACCCGAGTCGTCTTGGCGGTGCTGGCACACGTTCCGGGGCCCGGATCCGTCTCGTTCGATCTGGGCACGCCCACAATCGTCACCCTTGGCAAAGCCGGCCAAGTCGTTCGCATCCCGATCAACGACGCCGGGTCACTGCTCAGCAAGCCCTACGTAACCGCCACGTTGCATCGCTGCGGTTCCGCAGCCCCCGTATCGGAGCTCCGCCGCCAGCTCGACACGTTCGTCCCGCACACTTCGATCGCCTACCAGTGGGCGATCGGACACCGGATTGCCAGCGGCTGCTACCAGCTCGCAGCAACGATCTCCGTCGGGACGTCCGTTGTCTCGCGGGTGATCGCGACCTCGACCGTCACTCCGGCCGCCCGCGCACATGGGTCGGTGCTGTCTGGCGGCCATGTCGGAAAGGGCGGTCCACCCGCCTGGATCGTCGCTCTCGACTCTTTGCTGCTACTCGCTGTCGGATCCGCTGGCATAGCGCTTTCCCTGGCTCGGCTGGGTTGGCGCCGGCGAACGGTCAAGCGGTGATGTCCTGCAGCCTCTTGGCAAGTTCGAGAGCGGCGGGATCGGTGTTGCTCGCCATACCCGCGGTCTGAAGCGCCAGCATCTTGGTTATGTCACCGTCGACCTTGATCCGGCCGGACATGAACGCCTGCATAGCCGCCTGGGCGTCCCCGTCGACGAGAATCGCCCGGGCGGTCGCGTAGGGAAGGGTGATGGTCAGGTCCGGAGACTCGACGTGCCCGGTCTCCATTTGAAGTTCGCCGCTGGAGGTGTCGACGTGAGCGTGAATGACGCCCTCACCGAATGGGACGTCCTGGATTATCTGGTTCATGCGGACCGCGACCGGGATCTGAGGGGTTCGCCCGTGGTACTCCTCCCGAATCTTGCGCGCCTCGGCCAACCACTCGTCGCTCAGGAACTCGTACTGCGCCAATTGCTCTCCCCGTGTACGCGCCCGGCGCCAACCGTCGCGCCCGATTTGTTCTCGGGAAAGCTAGCGCGGACAGCCGGGCGCGGGGTGGGGTCCCCGCGCTCCGGCGGAGCGGAGTTGGGGCCTCGCCGGACGGATGTGACGACAACCGGGTGCGCCGTGGTGACAGCGCCGCGAGCGGATAGGTGAACATATATCTGGGATCCGGTTCGCGTCCGGCCTCCTAGCATGACCATCATGACCGCCCCGATCTCGAAGCAGGACGTCGCCCACGTGGCTCGCCTCGCCCGGCTTTCGCTCACCGACGAGGAGCTCGACCAGTTCACCGGCCAGCTTGGGGCCGTCCTCGATCACGCTCGAGACGTGGAAGCGCTCGACACCGCAGGGGTGCCCCCGACCGCCCACCCCCTTCCCATTCGCAACGTGTACAGGGAGGACGAGCTGGAGCCCGCCCTCGACCGGGACGAGGTTCTCGCCCAGGCGCCTTCGGTGGAGGACCACAAGTTCCGGGTACCTCGCATCCTCGGCGAGGCACCGTGACGGGTCCCGGACACCTCCGTAGCGCCGTCGATATCGCTGCCGCGGTGCGCAAGGGGGAGATCTCCGCCGCCGAAGTCCTCGAGCGCCATCTCGCCCGCGTCGGCGCGGGCGAGTCCGGTGTGCACGCGTTCAACCTCGTCCTCACCGACGAGGCCCGCCGGCAGGCGGCGGCCATAGACGCGGCGGTCGCCGCCGGGAAGGACCCTGGACCGCTCGCCGGCGTGCCGATCGCCCTCAAGGACAACCTCTGCACCCGCGGCATCCCCACGACGTGCTCCTCCCGGATCCTCGAGGGTTGGAAGCCCCCTTACGACGCGACGGTCGTCGAACGCCTCGCTGCCGCAGGCGCCGTCGCGATAGGGAAGACCAACCTCGACGAGTTCGCCATGGGCTCATCCACTGAGAACTCAGCGTTCGGACCGACGCGCAATCCGCATGACCTGGAAAGGGTGCCAGGAGGATCCTCCGGCGGGAGCGCTGCGGCAGTCGCCGCCGGGTTCGCTCCGGTGGCGCTCGGATCCGACACGGGCGGGTCTGTGCGCCAGCCCGCCGCTCTTTGTGGTGTTGTCGGAGTCAAGCCCACCTACGGGTTGGTCTCGCGCTACGGGCTCATCGCGTTCGCCAGCTCCCTCGATCAGATCGGACCTTTCGCACGTACCGTGGAGGACGCGGCGGCCGTCCTCGACGCCATCTCCGGCCCGGACCGGAGGGACTCCACGTCGCTGCGTGAACCCCCGCCGCTGGCATCGGAGCGGCTGAAGACGGGCGTGGACGGGCTTCGAATCGGGGTGGTCAGCGAGCTAGCCGGCGCAGAAGGCATCTCGCCCGACGTGGTCGCCCGGACCAGGGAAGCCGCGGAGGCCCTGTCGGCCGCGGGCGCGAAGGTGGAGGAGGTGAGCGTCCCAGCCGCCATGTACGGCCTATCCGCTTACTACCTGATCGCGCCGGCGGAGGCGTCGTCCAACCTTGCCCGCTACGACGGCGTTCGCTACGGGCTCAGAGTCGAGGGCGGTCCCGGCGCCGACGTGACCGAGATGTACCTGCGAACACGCTCGGCCGGTTTCGGGGCAGAGGTAAAACGACGGATCATGCTCGGTACCTACGCGCTCTCCGCCGGCTACTACGACGCGTACTACGGAAAGGCGCAGCAGGTCCGGACGCTGATCATCCGGGACTTCGAGACCGCGTACCGTGACTTCGACATCCTGCTCGGTCCCACAGCACCGGGGACCGCGTTCCCGCTTGGGGCGAAGACGTCCGACCCGCTTGCCATGTACCTCAATGACGTCTGCACGATCCCCTCGAACCTCGCCGGCCATCCCGCGATGAGCGTCCCGTTCGGCACCGGCGACGACGGTCTCCCGATCGGGGTGCAGGTTCTGGCTCCCGCGCTCGGCGAGACCACCATGTTCCAGGTCGCCGCTGCTCTGGAAGGCGCCGCGCCTCCGCTGGCCGAGCCGGGGATAACCGAGGAGGCGGTCCGATGACCAGCACGACCGCCGAGATCAGCTGGGAGATCGTCGTCGGCCTCGAAGTTCACGCCGAGCTGCGTACCAGGACGAAGCTCTTCTGCGGGTGCGCCAACAGCTTCGGTCAGGAACCGAACACCAACATCTGCCCGGTGTGCCTCGGTCTTCCTGGATCTCTACCGGTTCTGAACCGCACCGCCGTGGAGTTCGCGATGCGAGTAGGCAGGGCGTTGAACTGCCACGTTCAGCCTTCGATCTTCCACCGCAAGAACTACTTCTATCCCGACATGCCGAAGGACTACCAGATCAGCCAGTACGACCTTCCGATCAACACGGACGGCTGGCTCGAGCTGCCCGGCGGAACGAGGATCGGGATCGTTCGGGCTCACATGGAGGAGGACACCGGCAAGACGACCCACGTAGGAGGAGGAGGCCGGATTCACGGCGCAGCGCACTCTCTCGTCGACTACAACCGGGCCGGGGTCCCACTGGTCGAGATCGTGAGTGCGCCGGATATTCGCAGCTCCGAAGACGCGCGTACCTACGTCGACGAACTGAGATCGATCCTTGTTGCCATAGGAGCCTCCGACGGAAAAATGGAGGAGGGGTCGTTGCGAGTCGATGCCAACGTTTCGGTCCGGCCGGCGGGCAGCGAGCAGTTCGGCACGCGGTGCGAGATCAAGAACATGAACTCCCTTCGATCGTTGGGCAGGGCGATCGAGTACGAAGCCGAGCGCCAGATCGGGGTCATACGCGACGGCGGCACTGTGATCCAGGAGACCCGACATTGGGACGAGAGCACGGGCCGCACCGGGTCGATGCGCTCGAAGGAAGAGGCCTACGACTACCGGTACTTCCCGGAACCGGACCTCGTTCCGCTCGAGCCTTCGGCCGAATGGGTGGCCGAGGTCGAAGAGTCACTTCCCGAGCTACCGGCTGAGCGACGGATGAAGGCTGGATCCGCGTCCGGCATCGCGGCGGATCAGGATGCAGTCGTCACCGTTGTTCGCCTGGACCTCGACAGGTACCTCGACAACGTTGTCGCCTCCGGCGCGTCTGCCGAAACGGCGGCAATTGCCGTTCGCCGGCTGGCGAACGAAGTTGCTGCAGAGATCGATTCGATCGGCAACCTCGATCCGAAGGCGTTCACATCGCTGGTGACGATGGAATCGGACGGATCACTGAACCCCATGCAGTCCCGGGCGGTCCTGAAGGAGATGCTCGCGTCCGGAGGGGACCCGGAGGAAATCGCCAAGCGACTTGGCTTCGAGGCGATGAGCGCCGGCGCCCTCGAAGAGGTCGTGAACCGGATCGTGTCGGAACACCCGAACGAGTGGGAGCGCTATGTCGGTGGCGACGACAAGCTCACCGGCTTCTTCGTCGGCAAGATCAAAGCGGCGACCGGCGGGAACGCGGATCTGAAAGAGGCATCCGCCCTTCTCCGCTCGAAGCGCGGGACTTGAGGACTAGGGCGTTGGTTAGGGCCTGAACGCCCTCACGGGTTCAGACTGAACCTGGTGTGGCCGGCGGCGTCCAGGACGGTGACGGTCACCTGCCGGGACACCGATCCGCCGAGCGTCGCGTTGCAGGCGAACTGGCCTTCGGCGGGCACGACCCGGACGGCCGGCGGGCTGCAGGTTACCGAAGCCGGCTCGTGAAGCTGTGCGGAGATCTGCTGTTGCAAGGTTGACGCGGCCTGGCTGCTGACCACGATGGCCTGAGCAGGCTGGATGCTGTAGCGACCGCCCGGCGAGGTGACCGAACCGTCGAGCGTGAGGTTCTGAGCGTCGACGACTGCCGAGCACGAAAACCCGGTCCCGACCTTCTCTCTCACCCCGCTGGGACAGCTGACCTGGACCCGGCCAAACGGGTAGCGGGCCTTCAGCTGCGCGGCGATCTGCGAGTCCAGGCTCCTGGTGTTCAAGGTGTGGTCGGGACCGAGCCCGCACCCGGCGCAGGCCAAAGCCACAGCGATAACGACAGGGGCGCTCGTGACAGCAACACGGCGCCGATAACCCACGGCGGCGGATAGTACACACGGCCTATGGTGGATTAATGGCGAGCGACATGAAGCCCCGCAGCCGCGAGGTCACCGAGGGCTACGAGCGGGCACCGGCCCGGGCCATGCTCAGGGCGATCGGCATGACCGACGGGGACTGGTCCAAGCCCCAGGTCGGCGTGGCTTCCTCGTGGAACGAGGTAACCCCCTGCAACATGCCGCTCGACCGCCTGGCCAAGCAGGCGAAAGAGGGCATCCGGGAGGCCGGCGGTTACCCGATCGAGTTCGTCACCATCGCGGTCTCGGACGGCATCTCCATGGGCCACGAAGGGATGCGCGCCTCCCTGGTCAGCAGAGAGGTGATCGCCGACTCGGTCGAGACGGTGATGCACGCCGAGAGGTTCGACGGGATGGTCACGTTCGCCGGTTGCGACAAGTCCCTGCCGGGCATGCTCATGGCCGCCGCCCGGATCAACCTTCCGAGCGTGTTCCTCTACGGCGGCTCGATCATGCCGGGGCGCGGGGCCCACGGCGAGGCTCTCGACATCGTCAGCGTGTTCGAGGCGGTGGGTTCCCGAGCTGCAGGCAAGCTGGGCGACGAGGAACTGGCATTGATCGAACGAAACGCCTGCCCGACGATCGGGAGCTGCGCCGGGATGTTCACCGCCAACACCATGGCTTCTGTCTCCGAGGCGCTCGGGATGGCGCTGCCCGGCTCGGCGTCGCCGGTGGCGGTCGACCCGCGCAGGGACGACTTCGCCCGCGAGACGGGAAAGGCGGTTATCAACCTTCTCGAGAAGGGCATCCGCCCACGGGACATCATGACCATAGGGGCGTTCGAGAACGCGATCGCGGTCACGATGGCGCTGGGCGGCTCCACCAACGCCGTCCTTCACCTGCTCGCCATAGCCAACGAGGCGAGAGTGCAACTGACCCTCGACGACTTCAACCGCGTCGGCCGAAAAGTTCCTCACATAGCCGACACCAAGCCGCACGGCCGGTTCCACATGGTCGATGTCGATCGGGTCGGAGGAGTGCCGATGGTCATGCGTGAACTCCTCGACGCCGGCCTGATCAACGGGGACTGTCTCACTGTCACGGGCCGCACGGTCGCCGAGAATCTCGCCGCGCTCGACCCGCCTGCCCCGGACGGGATCGTGGTCCGTCCGATATCCGAGCCGATCCACGCCGACGGCGGCATAGCAGTCCTCAACGGGAGCCTCGCTCCAAATGGCGCGGTCGTGAAGGTCGCGGGCATAGATCAAGAGCGTTTCGAGGGGACCGCTCGGGTCTTCGACGGCGAGGACAAGGCGATGGAGGCGATCCTCGCCGGCGAGATCCAGCCGGGCACGGTGCTGGTCATCCGCTACGAAGGCCCCAAGGGCGGGCCGGGAATGCGGGAGATGCTCGCGGTCACCGGAGCGATGAAGGGCGCCGGCAGAGGGGCTGACTGTGCGTTGGTAACGGATGGAAGGTTCAGCGGTGGCACGCACGGGTTCTGCGTCGGTCACGTCGCCCCAGAGGCGGTGGACGGAGGCCCGATCGCGTTGGTCGCCGACGGCGACCGCATCGTCGTCGATGTCCCGACCCGAGCGATCGATCTGCTAGTCGACGAGGCCGAACTCGGTCGTCGCCGCGCCGGGGTGAAGATGCCCGAGCCCCGCTACAAGTCGGGGGTGCTGGCGAAGTACGCCCGCTTGGTGACAGGAGCCGACAGGGGCGCCATCACCGAGCCGTGATCATTTGGGTCAGCTCGCGGCCACCTGGTGTACCACCGGGCCGTTGTCGTTCGACCGCACGGATGCCGAGGAACTGCTGACGTAGCTCGCGCGAACGTATGCGAGGAACCGCTCGACTGCGCGAACGGTGTGGCGGGTACGAAGGGACGCATAAATTTCGAACGCGTGCTGCGCGTACGGAAGTTCCGCGTAGACGACCGGCTGATTCGACACGGCCCGCAAGGTCTCCGACATACGGCGCGCGCCCTCCACCGGAACCAGCGAATCGTTGGTGCCGTGGATGATCATGGTTGGAGGGGCGTCGGCGCTGACCCAGTGGATGGGGGAGGCTTTCAGCCACTCGTCGCGATGGGCGGCGAGCGCGCGCTTCATCACGACCCTCTCGATGAACTTGATCGTCTGCGGAGGGCCTCCGCGACCGTCCCAGTCGCTGAGGTCGTAGACGCCGTAGAAGGGCACCGCGGCCCGCACCGAAGTGTCTGCGTCCTCGAAACCAGGCTGGAACTCCGGCGCGTTGGCGGACATCGCGGCCAACGACGAGAGGTGCCCCCCGGCGGATCCACCGGTGATCACGACGAAGTCTGGGTCACCGCCGTACTGGGCGATGTTTGCCTTCACCCACGCGATCGCCCGCTTCACGTCGACGATGTGGTCCGGAAAGGTCGCCCTCGGGCTGAGGCGGTAGTTGATCGGGACGCAGACCCAGCCCGCTTCGATGAGCCGGTCCATGAGCGGGTAGGCCTGCCATTTGGTCTCGCCGCTGACCCAGCCGCCGCCTGGCACCTGGATGAGCACCGGCGCCTTACCGTCCGGTGGGACTCCCGGACGCGCCCAGACGTCGAGCAGGTTGCGCTTGCCGGCAGGACCGTAAGAGATACCTGACGCGCGGAGCCGCGACCGCCGGGTGATCCATGACGGAACGGGACCGAGCCTCGGCACGGGCGGTCCCTCCGGAGCCGCCACCCCCGCTGTTGCGGCCCGCGCCCGGTAGTCGGCACCGAGTCCGTCCCGCAGGGCCTTCTCGAGGATCCGTCCAGAGTCGGCGGCCGCGCGCTGGAGCTCAACGAGCCCGGCGGCCGATGCCGCCTGGGCCACGATTCTCAGCGCTCCGTCGCGGGTCCGCCAACGTCCTCCGCGAAGGGTCCGAGCCGTCCCGGCGAGCTGGAGGGCGAGCGTCGCCAGCGGCAACTCGGAGACGTGCCATCCCGGCGGGAACGCCCAGGCCGACAGGCGTCCGGTGCGCGAGATCGGCTTCAGCGCGTTGCCGGTGAACGCAAGCGGGAGAAGCGAACGAAACGTCGCGGAGTAGGGGATGAGCGAATTACGGGATCGCGCGTCGTCATGCGGCATCGGGGAAACTTATCGCTGCAAAGGGGTACCGTACCTATGTGGGTAGGGAGTCCGTGGACCGGGACGAGTTCCGGAAGAGGGTAGACCGGGCCGTCCTTGTGCTTTTCGCCACGGTGATCGAGACCACCAGCTGGGCGACGACTGCCCTCCTCGACCAGGACCTCGAGCGCGCCGATCGGATCATCGCCGACGACCGGCGGATCGACGACCGGGTGGAGGAGCTCACCGGGCTGATCAAGGACCGGCTCGCCGACAGCACCATCGGTCCCGAGGAACTCGAGGATCTGATCACCATCCTTCAGATGGCGCCGGAGCTCGAGCGCAGCGCGGATCTCGCCGAACACATAGCCCAGCGCACCCGGCAGGGGCTAGGAGGCAACATCAGCCCCCGCAGCCGCGGCCTGATCCAACTCATGTGCGACGCGTGCGTGCGGATGTGGCAGCTGGCGAGCCGCGCCTACTCCGAGTGCTCCCGCGACATCACCTTCCAGATTCAGGAAGCCGACGACGAGCTTGACATGCTGGCCAGCAGCCTTCTGGGGGAAGGGTCCGCGGGCGGGTCGGAGCCGGCGGTCGCCGCCGAGCTTGCCCTGGTGGCTCGTTTCTACGAGCGTCTCGGTGATCACGCGGTCAACCTCGGCAGGCGCATCTCGGCGCTGAACGGTCCGAAGCGGCTCTTGCCTGGCCAGTCCCTGTTCCTCCGAACCCGGAGCACCTTGACCGGGCGGCAGTCGAGAAGGCTCCGCCGGGCGAGGAGCGCGCTCGCCAGGTTGGTGCGGATGCGCCTGACGCCCGCCGACTCAGGCTTTTTCAACCTGTTCAAATTGGCTACCAACAACGTGGTCGATTGCTCCGAAACGTTGGGCAAGATGCTCGTGGGGTTCGACGAAGTAGACGAGCACCACCAGGAGATCCGAAGCTTCGAGCGCCGAGGCGATCAGATCACCGCCGACCTTCTCCGCCGGCTTGATGCCAGCTTCGTCACGCCTTACGACCGCGCCGATATCCACGCCCTGACCGAAGAGATCGACGACGTCGTCGACGATATGTTCTCCGCCGCCGAACTCGTCCACCTCGTCCCGGTCAAGCAGCAGCTTCCTGAAGCGCTGGAGATGACAGAAGTGCTGACGGGCATGGCTACCGAGCTCGACTTGCTCATCGGTTGCCTCAAGTCTCGGGAAGGTGCCCGGCGGCGGCTGGAGAGGATCGAGAACCTCGAGCGCGAAGGCGACGCCATCTACCGGCGAGGTATGGCCCGGCTGTTCAGCGGTGAGTACGAGGCACTCGAAGTTCTCAAGTGGAAGGACATTCTCCAATCGCTCGAGAACGCCGCCAACCGGATCGAGGACGTTTCCGACGTTGTCGAGTCGATCCTCGTCAAGAACACCTGACACGCTCAGGCCGAGACCGCCTGTTTGCGTACCGAACGGGCGTGTGACACACTGACCGGCGTGAGCACCGCGCTCGTTCTCGTACTCATCACCTGACGCACGCGCCAACCTGCGCGTGCGTTGACGACCTCCCATCCGGGAGGTCGTTTCAATTTCCGCACACTTACACGTCCAACACGCACCCCCGCCAGCAGTCCGAAGGGAAAGCCAGAGACCGCCCATGAAGATGACCGGAGCCCAAGCTCTCATCAAAAGCCTGGAAATGGAGAACGTCGAGGTGGTCTTCGGGCTGCCTGGCGGGTGCATCCTCCCGGCCTACGACCCGATCCTCGACAGCCCGATCCGCCACATCCTCGTCCGCCACGAGCAGGGCGCCGGCCACATGGCGGAGGGTTACGCGCACGTGACCGGGCGGCCGGGCGTCGCCTTGGTCACCAGCGGTCCGGCCGCAACCAACCTGGTCACCCCGCTCTGCGACGCGTACATGGACTCCGTGCCGATGGTCGCGATCACCGGTCAGGTGAGCAGGCCGGTCATCGGGACCGACGGTTTCCAGGAGTGCGACACCGTAGGCATCACCCGGTCGGTCACCAAGCACAACGAGCTGATCATGGATCCGAACGAGATCCCGTTGATGGTCCGCCAGGCCTTCCATCTGGCGACGACCGGACGTCCCGGCCCGGTTCTTCTCGACGTGCCCAAGGACGTGCTCCAGGCAGAGGTGACTTGGAACTGGCCGACCGACGACGAGGTCTCCTCGTCGCTGCCTGGTTACAAGCCGAACCTGAAGGGGCACCCCAAGATGATCAAGGAGGCGGCGCGGCTGATCAGCGAGGCTCGCAAACCGGTCATCTACGCGGGCGGCGGGATCCTGAAGTCCCGCGCTGCCGACGCCCTGCGCGAGCTGGCCGAACGAACCGGGACACCCGTTGTGACCACTCTGATGGCGCGCGGCGCGTTCCCCGACGATCACCCGCTCTGCCTCGGCATGCCGGGCATGCACGGCAACTACACCGCGATAACCGCAATGCAGAAGTCCGACCTGCTGATCGCGTTGGGGACACGTTTCGACGACCGGGTGACCGGAAAGGTCGCGACGTTCGCACCCGAGGCGAAGATCATCCATGTCGACATAGACCCCGCCGAGCTCGGAAAAATCCGCCGGCCCGACGTGCCGATCGTCGGAGACTGCCGCCAGGTCATCGGCGAGATCGTGAAGGCGCTGGAGAGCCACACGCAGGCGGACCGCAACGAGTGGCGCAGCCGGATCTCCGGGTGGCAGGAGCTGTACCCGCTGCACTACGACCCCCACGTGGACGGGGACGCGCTCAAGCCGCAACAGGTGATGGAGGTGCTTCGGGACCTCGCTCCCGAAGGGACCATCCTCGCCTCCGGGGTCGGCCAGCACCAGATGTGGGCGAGCCAGTACTGGCAGTTCAACGAGCCCTACACGTGGGTCAACTCCGGGGGCCTCGGAACCATGGGTTTCTGTGTTCCCGCCGCGATCGGCGCGAAGGTCGGCAGGCCCGACCGGACCGTTTGGGCGGTTGACGGCGACGGCTGCTTCCAGATGACCGCGCAGGAGCTGGTCACCGCTTCGAGCGAGCGGATCCCCGTCAAGGTGGCCATACTCAACAACGCTTATCTCGGGATGGTCCGCCAGTGGCAGGAGATGTTCTACGAGGAGCGCTACAGCGAGGTCTACCTGTCGCCGGACCTCCCCGACTATGTGAAGTGGGCCGAAGCGATGGGTTGTGCTGCGTTCCGGGTGGAGGCAGCGGAGGAGGTCGAGCCGGTCATCGCGAAGGCGAATGCGATCGACGACCGCCCGGTCGTCATCGACTTCCGGACCGATTCACGCGAGAAGGTGTTCCCGATGGTGCCTGCGGGAGCATCGAACGATGATGTGGTTGTCCATCCGTCGCAGAAGCCTGGTGGGGAGAAGTTGGTGCAATGAGCGTCCTAAACCATCAAACGCTTTCGGTGCTGGTCGAGAACAGGTCGGGCGTGCTCGCCCGGATCAGCGGCCTGTTCGCGCGGCGCGGTTTCAACATCATCTCCCTCGCGGTGGCGCCGTCCGACGACGCGCGCTTCAGCAGGATCAACATCGTGATCGACGTCGAGGAAACGTCCGTCGAGCAGATCACCAAGCAGCTCTTCAAGCTCGTCAACGTGGTCAAGATCACCGAACTGCTCCCCTCCGACTCGGTCGAGCGTGAGCTGCTTATGGCGACCGTTGCGGCGGGCCCGGACCAGCGCGGTGCCGTCATCGAGCTGGTCGGAGTGTTCGAAGGAAAGATCGTCGACGTCGGCGCCGACGCCCTTACTGTGATGCTCGCGGGCGAACCTGACAAACTCGACGACCTCGAGGAACTCATGCGACCGTACGGAATCACCGAACTGCAGCGCACCGGACGCGTCGCGCTGCCGAAGCTCGAACGTCAGGCGTCGCCCCGCCTGCGTCTCACCGGAAAGGCAAGCTGAACCACCAATGGCAGCAACCGTTTACTACGAGAAGGATGCGGATCCCGGCATCATCGCCGGCCGCAAGGTAGCGATAATCGGCTACGGATCGCAGGGTCACGCCCACGCGTTGAACTTGCGCGACTCCGGCGTCGACGTCCGGGTCGCCCTTCGTGAGGGGTCCTCTTCCAAGGCGAAGGCCGAGGCCGCCGGGCTGCGCGTCACTTCGGTGGCCGACGCAGCGCGCGAGGCCGATGTGATCATGCTGTTGGCGCCGGACACCGAACAGCAGGCGATCTACAAGGCAGACATCGAGCCCGGTTTGAAGGCCGGCGACGCGCTTCTCTTCGCTCACGGATTCAACGTGCGCTTCGGGCTGATCCCGGCACCGGCCGGCGTCGATGTGGCGATGGTTGCACCGAAGGGCCCGGGCCACTTGCTCCGCCGGACCTACGAGGGCGGGGGCGGTATCCCTGCGCTCATCGCCGTCGACCAGGACGCGACCGGGAAGGCGAGGGACCTGGCGTTGTCGTACGCACACGCAATCGGTTCGACCCGTGCCGGAGTGCTCGAGACCACCTTCGCCGAGGAGACCGAGACCGACCTCTTCGGCGAGCAGGTCGTCCTCTGCGGCGGGCTCACCTCGCTCGTCCAAGCCGGTTTCGAGACGCTGATCGAGGCGGGCTACCAGCCGGAGTCGGCCTACTTCGAGTGCCTGCACGAGGTGAAGCTGATCGTCGACCTGATGTACGAGCACGGCATCGCCGGCATGCGCTACTCGATCTCCGACACTGCCGAGTACGGCGATCTCACTCGTGGCCCGCGCGTGATCAACTCCGCGGTCCGCGACGAGATGAAGAAGATCCTCGACGAGATCCGTTCCGGGAAGTTCGCGGAGGAATGGATCGCCGAGAACAAGGCCGGACGTCCCCGCTTCCGCCAGCTTCAGGAGGAAGGGCGGCAGCACCCGATCGAGAAGGTCGGTGCTGACTTGCGGGCGATGATGCCGTTCATCTCCGCCGGTTCACAGCGACCTCAGGACGTTTCGGGCGGATAGGCCTGCTGGACTGATTGACAGTTATTGGCGCCGCTGGCTGTGTGCGCCCGCTGCCACGCGCCGTCTTCCTCGAGCGAGCAGGGTCGCGGCAACCGCGAAGATCGTGATCACGCCCGCAGCGGCCTCGGCGGTCGGGAGGATCGAGATGCCAGACGACTTCGGCTCCAAGCGAATGTCGGCGGCAGTCCCGCCCCGGGTCAGGGGGTCCGGCGGGTCGTCGGCTTGGGGGGCAGCTGCCGGCGGTTCGGGCTCTATGACCGGCGGCAGGGTCGGGTCGGTCGCAGGTTCCGACTCCGGAGCGGTCGCGAACCCCTGATCGAGAAGCATCCCGGCGGTCCGGTCGGGGGATACCCCGTTCATCACGACCGCCAGAATGTGGCGGTCGCCGCGAATGGCCAGCGCCGAAACGCAGACCCCGGCGGGGACGGTGTAACCGGTCTTCACCCCGGCGCCGCCTGGGTAGCTGTTGAGGAACCCGAGATTGTGGCTAGCCAGCTGGTAAACGATGCCGTCCGGTCCGGTGAACCGGTAGGTCTTGGACGCAACGATCGACGCGAGATACGGGTTGGCTACCAAGTCGCGAGAAGCGACGGCGACGTCCCACGCGCTCATGAGGTTTCCGCCGCCGACTCCCTCGGAGCCGTCGAGGCCGGCCGGGTCGCGCAGGACCGGCTCGTCCGGCATCCGAATCTGGGAGGCGGCCTGGTGCATGGTGTCGGCGAACGCTTCGATGGATCCCGAAACCTTCTCCGCCAGCGCGTACGCCGCGTCGTTGGAGGATGAGATCAGGAGCGCGTGCATCGCGATGTCGTAGGACCATTGCTGCCCTGATTTCATGCCGAGCTTGTCCGGCGAGACGTTCGCCGCCCGGTCGGTTACCGGGATCTGTGTTTCCGGCGTTAGCCAGTCGGCCGCTACCAGCGCGGTGAGGATCTTGGTGAGGCTGGCCGGTGGGAGCAGTGCGTGCACGTTCTGGGTGACGAGGACGTGCCCGGTGTCGAGGTCGGCGAGAAGCTCGGCTTTGGCCGGCGGTGGGCCCGCGGGCGCGGTCGTGGGCGGGGACGGCGGCTGGCCCGCGATGGCTGGGACCCACCACCCTCCGAGGGCCGTCATGGCGGCCGAGACCGCTAGAAGGAACCGGCTCGGGGCGATCTATCGAGACTAGTTAGAGGTGCTCGACGATGTAGTCGATGCACCGGGTGAGCGCCTCGACGTCCTCGGGGTCGATGGCCGGGAACATGGCTATCCGAAGCTGGTTCCGACCGAGTTTGCGGTACGGCTCGGTGTCGAGGATCCCGTTGGCCCGCAGGATCGTCGCCACCGTGGCGGCGTCCACGCGCTCGTCGAAGTCGATCGTGGCCACGACGTTGCTGCGCTCGTCGGGCTTGGCGACGAAGGGGGTCGTGTACCCGGTCTGCTCGGCCCACCCATACAGCCTCCGGGCGGAGGTTTCGCTCCGCCCGGCGGAGAAGTCCATCCCGCCTCCGGCGAGGATCCATTCGAGTTGGTGGGCGAACATGATCAGGGTGGCGACCGCCGGGGTGTTGTATGTCTGGTCGAGTCGGCTCTGCTCGATCGCGATGTTGATGTCGAGCGACGCTGGCGACCAGCGGCCGGTCTCCTTGATCCGGGCGGCTCGATCGAGGGCGTTGGGCGACAGCACTGCGATCCAGAGGCCACCGTCGGAAGCGAAGCCCTTCTGCGGGGCGAAGTAGTAGACGTCCACCTGCCGGGGGTCGAAACGCAGACCCGCCGCCCCGGACGTGGCGTCGACGGCCACGAGGGCCTGGCCGGCTCCCTCAGGGCGCCGCAGTTCCATCATCACGCCGGTGGAGGTTTCGTTCTGGGTGAGGGCGTACAGGTCGACGCCGGCTTCGGCTCGCGCCTCGGGATGAGTTCCGGGAGGGCTCGAGATCACCTGGGGTTCGCCCAGATGAGGAGCTGCCTTGACCGCTTGGGCGAACTTGGAGCTGAACTCCCCGAAGCTCAGGTGCTGGCTCCGCGAGTCGATGAGGCCGAAGGTGGCGACATCCCAGAAAGTCGTCGTCCCGCCGTTGCCGAGCACGACTTCGTAGCCGTCGGGAAGATCCCAGAGGTTCCGCAGGCCCGCTCTGACCCGCCCAATGAGCGAACGCACGGCGGGCTGGCGGTGGCTGGTGCCGAGCAGCGTACGCCCGCCCTCCTGGAGCGCCGCGACCGCCTCGGGGCGCACCTTCGATGGCCCCGAGCCGAAGCGTCCGTCGCGGGGCAACAGGTCGGTGGGAATTCGGATATCGGACGGACTCGTGTTGGCCACTGTGAAACTATTGCAGGCGATGGCTCGCATCTCACAGCGCATATCCGCGGTCGCCGAGTCGGCCACCCTGGCGATCGACGCCAAGGCCAAGGCCCTGAAGGCCGCGGGCGAGGACGTCATCGGGTTCGGTGCTGGGGAGCCCGACTATCCCACTCCCGAGCACATCGTCGAGGCTGCGGCAGCTGCCTGCTGGGACCCGAAGAACCACAAGTACACCCCTGCCTCGGGGCTGCCCGAGCTGCGCGAGGCTATCGCCGCAAAGACCGCCCGGGACTCCCGGTTCGAGGTCGCGCCATCCCAGGTTCTGGTGACCAACGGCGGCAAGCAGGCGGTGGAAGAGACCTTCGCCACGCTGCTCGACCCCGGCGACGAAGTGCTCCTGCCTGCGCCCTACTGGACGACCTACCCGGAGACCATCCGCCTGGCCGGCGGGGTGCCCGTCGAGATCCCGACGACCGGCGAGGCGGGCTTCAAGGTGACCGTCGAGCAGCTGGAGAAGGCACGCACCGGTCGGACCAAGGTCTTGCTCTTCGTTTCTCCGTCGAACCCGACGGGCGCGGTTTACTCGCCCGAGCAGGTGGCGGAGATCGGTCGGTGGGCGGTCGATCACGGGGTTTGGGTCGTCACCGACGAGATATACGAGCATCTGGTCTACGGCTCCGCGCGGTTCACGTCGATGCCGGTCGCGGTTCCGGAGTTCGCCGATACCTGCGTGGTGATCAACGGCGTAGCCAAGACCTACGCGATGACGGGTTGGAGGGTCGGCTGGATGATCGGCCCTTCCGACGTTGTCTCCGCCGCCGCCAATCTTCAGTCGCATGCCACGTCGAACGTTTGCAACGTTGCACAAAGAGCGGCGGTTGCGGCGTTGAACGGCGATCTTTCCTGCGTGAACGAGATGCGGCAGACCTATGACCGGCGCCGGCGCACCATCGTCAGCATGCTGTCCGAGATCCCCGGCGTCATATGCCCGGAGCCGGAAGGAGCGTTCTACGCGTTCCCGAGCGTGGAGGGGCTGCTGAACCGTCCGATCGCGGGGAGGACCGCTTCGTCGTCGCTCGATCTCGCCGCGCTGGTCCTGGACGAGGCCAAGGTTGCGTTCGTCCCCGGGGAGGCGTTCGGGGCGCCGGGTTACGCCAGGTTCTCGTACGCGCTGGCCGACTCGGCGCTCGAGGAAGGGATCACCCGGATCGCCAAGCTCGTCGGCGGCTGATCCGTGGCCCGGGTCCTCGTAACCGAAGAAATCGCCGAACCGGGCCTTGCGCTACTGCGCTCGGCCGGGCACGACGTCGACGTGCAACTCGGGCTGTCGCCCGAGGAGCTCCAGGCGACCGTCGCCGGCGCGTCGGCGCTCATCATCAGATCGGCGACGCGGGTAACCGCCGGGGTGCTGGAAGCCGCACGGGATCTGGTGGTCGTCGGCCGTGCTGGTATTGGAGTGGACAACGTCGACGTGGAAGCCGCGACCCGGCGCGGTGTGATGGTCGTCAACGCTCCGCAGTCGAATGTGCTGTCGGCGGCAGAGCACACCATGGCCCTCCTACTGGCCCAAGCCCGGAACGTGCCGCAAGCCGACTCAGCGTTGAAGGCAGGCCGTTGGGAGCGTTCGAAGTGGGAGGGGGTCGAGCTTCACGGAAAGGTTCTCGGTGTCATCGGCCTCGGCCGGGTTGGCGCGCTCGTCGCGGCGCGGGCTGCCGCGTTCGGGATGCGCCTGATCGCGTACGACCCCTACGTGAGCGCCGATCGCGCCCGCCAGATGGGGGTCGAGCTGATGGGGCTCGAGGAAGTGATCGCGGACGCGGACTTCCTTACCGTCCACCTGCCGAAGACCGCGGAGACGATCGGGCTGATCGGCGAAAGTTTGCTGTCGGCTGCCAAGCCGGGAGTGCGGATCGTGAACACCGCCCGCGGCGGGATCATCGACGAGAAAGCTTTGGCGGCCGCGATAGCCGACGGGCTTGTCGGCGGCGCGGCGCTCGATGTGTTCGAGCAGGAGCCGGTGACCTCATCCCCGCTGTTCGACCTTGACCCGGTGGTGGTGACACCCCACCTCGGGGCGTCGACACGTGAGGCTCAGGACAAGGCGGGGATCACGATCGCAGAGCAGGTGCAGCTCGCTCTCGCCGGACAGTTCGTCCCGTTCGCCGTGAACATCGCGGCGACCGAGGTTCCCGAGACGGTGAGGCCCTGGCTTCCCCTCGCAGAGAGGCTCGGCCGGTTGTTCGGCGGCCTGTCCCGTGAGCTGCCGGGCGTGCTGGAGATCGAGTTTCAGGGCGCACTCGCCGACGAGGACACGCGCGTGCTCGGACTCGCCGTCCAGAAGGGACTCTTCGGTGCGGCCACGGACGAGCCGGTCTCGTATGTCAATGCGCCGCACATTGCAGAGGAGAGGGGCATGGCGGTCCGGGTCACGTCGGGCCATGCCAGCGGCGGCTACTCCAACGTCGTCGTGGTCAGAGGGGGACAGCATTCGGTCGGGGGGACGATGTTTTCGG
>DASUWA010000061.1 GCA_036378675.1 Acidimicrobiales bacterium | reverse complement strand
GTCTGGCCGATCCCTGCGAGCGGCAAGCCGGGCCCCATCCACGCAGCGGGGGCCCCTCCGATCGTCGTGGTCGGAAGTACCGGCGACCCGATCACTCCCTACCAGTGGGCTCAGTCGCTCGCGTCTCAGCTGCAGAGCGGGGTTCTGCTCACTCGCGAAGGCGACGGGCACACTGCATACCGGTCGAGCTCGTGCATCCGCGGCGACGTCGATGCCTATCTCATCAACCTCACCGTCCCCGCACCCGGGACCCGCTGCGCCAGCGACTGAAGTCGGGCTCCCGTCTCGCCAGCGATAACAGTCGGCGGTGGAGCTGTAGCGGGTCCGTCTTTGGGCCAGACTGGCTTGCGTGACTGACCCTCTGGTCGCCGATCTTCGCCGGGTGCTCGGAAACGCCGCAGTCCGGACGGACGCGATCGAGCTGGCCCTCTACGGGCGTGACGCGTCGTTGATAAGCGGTCAGGCGGGGGTGGTGTGTTTTCCGTCAAACGCGGAGGAGCTGGTGGGGGTGGTGCGGGCGTGCGCCGCGCACGGCCGTCCCTTTGTCCCTAGAGGATCGGGCACCGGGCTGGCGGGCGGTGCGACACCTGCCGGCGACGTCCCGCCGGTAGTCATCGTCACGACCAAGATGAACCGGATCCTCGAGGTCGACGAGGAGCAGCGGGTGGCGTGGGTGGAGCCGGGCGTGCTGAACCTGGACCTCTCCCGCGAGGTCGCGCACCTGGGCCTTCATTTCGCTCCCGACCCGTCGAGCCAGCAGTCGTGCTCGATCGGCGGCAACGTCGCCAACAACTCGGGCGGTCCGCACTGCCTTCTGTACGGGGTGACCAACGCCCACATCCTCGCAATCGAAGTCGTCCTTCCTGACGGGAGCGTCGCGATGCTCGGCGGCATCGATCCCGAACCCGACGGCCTGGATTTGCGTGGTGCGTTTGTGGGCAGCGAGGGAACTATGGGGATCGCCACGAGGATCGCGGTGCGGCTGACTCCGCTGCCTCCGAGCGTCGAGACGTTGCTGGCCGACTTTGCGACCATGCACGAAGCGGCTGCAGCGGTGACGGGAGTGATAGCCGGAGGGATAGTGCCAGCAGCGCTGGAGATGATGGACCGCAACATCGCCGAGGCCGTCGAGGCGTTTGTTCACGGGGGTTTCCCGGTCGATGCGGCCGCTTTGTTGTTGGTGGAGGTGGACGGACTCGCCGGCGGCGCCGCCGAACAGGCCCGAAGGGTGGAGAAGGTGCTTCGCGAGAACGGCGCCCGGTCGGTGCAGATCGCCGGCAGCGACGAGCAGCGGGCGTTGTGGTGGAAGGGGCGTAAGTCGGCGTTCGGTGCGATAGCGAGGATCGCTCCCAACTACTACCTGCACGACTGCGTGGTCCCGCGCAGCCGTTTGGTAGAGGTGCTCGAGCAAGTCTCGGAGATCGCGGCTGGCCAGGAGTTGGTGCTGGGGAACGTGTTTCACGCGGGCGATGGGAACCTGCATCCGCTGATCATTTTCGACAAGCGGGTTCCGGGGACACTCGACCGGGTCCACGAGGCTGGGCGGCAGATCATCGAGGTGTGCGTCGCTGCCGGAGGCACTCTTTCAGGCGAGCACGGCATCGGGCTGGAGAAGCGCGACCACATGGGCCTGGTGTTCAGCGCGGCCGATTTGGAGGCCCAGCTGTGGTTGCGGGACGCATTCGATCCTTCGGGCTTGTGCAACCCGGAGAAGGTCTTGCCGCGCGGCGGTTCGCGGTGCGGCGACGTCGCGTCGTTGCCGGCGGGTGCGTGGGTTTGACGTCGACGACATCAGTGTTGGAGCGTTTCGCCTCGGAGGTCGGCGACTACGGACCGGTGTGCTGTGTGGGAGGCAGGACACAGTGGGATGTCGGTGGGCCGGTCTCGTCGGGGACGCGTGAGGTTACTGCGCCGGCCGGAGTCGTCGCGCACGAGCCCGCGGAGATGATCCTCCGGGTTAGGGCGGGAACCCGGCTCGAGGATCTGTCCGCTGTTGTCGGCGAAGGTGGTCAGCGGGTAGCTCTTGAAGGGGCCGCGGATGCGACTGTCGGCGGCGTCATCTCGGTCGGGCGCTCCGGCGTCCGCCGGCTTGGGTGGGGGCCCTTGCGCGACGCGGTTCTCGAAGTGACCGCGGTAAGTTCGCGCGGCGAGTTGATCCGCACCGGTGCGCCGCTGGTCAAGAACGTGACCGGGTTCGATCTCTGTCGGTTGTTGACGGGTTCGCTCGGGACGCTCGCGTTCGTGGCGGAGGTTGTGTTGCGTTGCCTCCCTCTTCCCGAGGTGGAGCGGTGGTATGTCGCTGAAGGTGCGGATCCGTTCGAGGTCTACCGGAAGCTGTACCGTCCGTTGTCGATCCTCTGGGACGGCCGGCGTACGTGGGTCGGTCTCGCCGGCTTCGAAGTCGACGTCGAGGAGCAGGCGAGGGGGACCTTGGGGGAAATGTTCTCGTTGGTGGACGGCCCGCCTTCTCTACCGGGGCCGGGGCGCCGTTCTCTGGCGCCGGCTTCTCTTCGTTCCCTACCATCCGTGGTTGCGGATGCCGGAGCATGGTTGGCCGAGGTTGGCGTAGGAGTCGTCCACTGCGACTCGCCGGCGGGGGATCGGTTGAGGTGTGAGGACGGGCCCTCGCAGTCAGTCGTCGAATTGCACCGGCGAATCAAGGAGAACTTCGACCCCGCCGGACGGCTGAACCCTGGCCGGCAGGTAATTACCGGAGCCTTCTCTTGAGTGCTTTGCACATAGATTCCGACGACCTGGCGGCATGCGTGTCGTGTGGTCTGTGCCTCGCCCACTGTCCGACGTACCGCGTCAGCGGTGAAGAACGGCTGTCGCCTCGCGGGCGCATCACCGCGATGCGAGCCGCGGAGTCGGGGGCGCCGATCGACGACGCGTTCGAAGAGATCATGCAGACCTGCGTCCAGTGCCGCGCGTGCGAAACCGCGTGCCCGTCGTCAGTCCCGTTCGGGCGCATGATGGAAGCGACCCGAACTGTGCTGGCCGATCGATCGGTTCCGTGGTGGCAACGGGCTGGCTACTCGGTCCTCGGTCATCATCGACTACTGCTGGCGCTGTCGTCTCTCGGCGCTGTGGCTCAGAGGGCCGGTCTCGTTCCTCGCCGGCTGGCCGACCGGGTGTCGTTGCCGCGCCTTCCGGTGAGACAGCCTGCACTTCGGCCAACCGGAACTGACGTGTGGCTGTTCACCGGATGCGTCATGGACGCGTGGCAGAGGTCGGTTCACGGCGCGGCTGTCGCCTTGGTAACCGCATGCGGGTTTGGTGTTGCCCTCCCGGGGAGCGGAGCCTCATGTTGCGGTGCCCTCCACATCCACGCCGGTTTGCATGACGGCGCGACTTCGTTAGCTCGCCGTGTAATCGAATCGTTTCCCGGTGATGCTCCGATCCTGGTCGACTCCGCGGGGTGCGGCGCGGTGCTAAAGGACTACGGGCATCTATTGGGAACAGAAGAGGCTGTTCGCTTCGCCGGCAGGGTCCTCGACATCCACGAGTGGCTCGCCGATCACGCCGACAGGTTGCCGGCGCCGTCGCGTGGGTGGGTTCGCCCGAGCGTTGCGATCCAGGATCCATGTCACCTGCGGCACGTGCAGCGGGTAGTCCAGCCGGTGCGGACGGTCTTGTCCCGCTACGCAGATCTAGTCGAGCTTCCAGACGAAGGACGCTGCTGCGGTGCGGGCGGCGCCTACAGCGCGTTGGAACCGGAGCTGGCCCGGCCGATCCGTTCCCAGAAGGTTGCGGTGATCGACTCGGTCTCGGCGGACCTGGTCGCGAGTGCAAACCCGGGGTGCTCGATGTGGCTCGCCGGCGCCGGCGTCAAAGTTCGACATCCGGTCGAAATCGTCGCCGATGCCGCAGGATTGATGGTGGGGGAGGGATAGTGGCCGGCGAGTTTCAGGAAATTCGTGCTCGGCTCGAGGCGATCGCCGAGGAGTTGAGCGACCTGGCGATCGAGAGGCTGCGTGAGTCGATCGACGCCGGCGGCGAGGAGCTGCCGGTGGACGAGAGGCGGCTGACGCGGGCCCGGCGAGCGGTTGAGAAAGCGGTCGCCATTCTCGGCGAACCCGACGACCGGGAGTAGTGGCCGGCATAGTCGGTTGGTGATCGTTGGTGGTCAGTTGGTGGTGATCGACTGTTCCTGCTGGATCGGATAGTTGGGGATGGTGGCGGTCGTTGCGAGCCCGCCCAGGGCGCCGACGGCGGTGCCGAGATGCCAGGTCGCCGTCCATGCCTCCCGTACGACGATGTTCACCACACCCACATCGTCGTAGGTGTGGCTGATCCTCCCGTTCGGCCAAGCTTCCCCTTCAAACGGGTACGGACCACTCCATCCCGGAGCGCGTGGGTCTCCCCAGTCGACGAAGTACGTCCCTGACACGTCGATGCGGAGCTGACCGAGTGGCGTTGGAAACACGTATGGCGCCGGCGCGGTGGTCGAGTTGGTTACGAGGTAAGCCGGCATCCCCGTGATCGCGTAACCGGGTGGGACTTGGGGCTTCGGCACTGGGAGCGCGATCGTCTTCCAGAAGTCTTCCGCGAGTAGCTGGGGATCGATGCGCGCCGGCGCCGCCGCCCTTGCAGGGCAAGGTGGCAGGTTCAAAGTTGTGAGCCACGCCGTGACTGTCGCGTTCGCGTTGGGGCTCGGGGGTCCCAGGGCTATGCACGGACCATTGGGGCCGTTGGCGACGTACTGGACGAGCACCGGGGGTGGCACATTCGAGGGCGCGGAATGCGCCGGCGCATGGGGTGCGGAGTCGGAGTAGCCCGGTTCGCCTACGACATAGCCGCCTCCGCATGTGATCGTTGCCCCGAATCGTCCCCGAAAGCATGAACCCTGGTCGTCCGCGGTCGCGGATGCCACTGGAATCATCAGGGTGCTTAACAAAATGCAAAGGATTAAGCGCTTGAGCATTGGTCCGGGATTGTCGTGGGTGTGGTGTAACTAGCGTTGAAACTCAGGGACCAAGGGGTGGGATTTACATGCTCCGGGTCTGTTCCGGCCTGTTTGGGTTTGAGCGACCAATACTCGGATTGCGCTGGTGGTGTCGGGTGCACCAGCACTTCCTCATACGTGCTCTCTGTTTGAGCAAATATGCAGCTAGGCGAGTAATCGATCAACCTGATGACCGAGGTCCGTATGTCTCCCGGAGGCTTACGCACGTTTGAGGTGTCTTGTTGAAGGCTTTGCTGAGCGATCTTCACCTCTTCGGAGTAGAGAGGGTCGTTGTAGATGGCTCGCAGGATCGAGTCGTCCTGAGGCGTGACCTTCCTGTCGGCGACCAGGGACCGGGTGACGTCCCCGTCGAGATGGTTGAGGACCTTGA
>DASUWA010000060.1 GCA_036378675.1 Acidimicrobiales bacterium | reverse complement strand
CTGGGAGGTGCAGTGATCATGGTGGGCGTTCCCCACCCTCCGTTGGTCTGGAGGGCAACCATCGCCTGAGAATGGTTGGAGCTGTCGCGGTACCCTCCAACCGCTACGCAGTTGCTTGCCGAACTGCAGGAAGTCCCCGTTAACGAAGCCTGGGGATTCCCCGCTGCGCCAGCCGGTGGGGACATCTCGGTTGCGCGGAACCATGTCCCATTGATCTCAGTGGCTGACATGGCTTGCCCGCTGTTCGAGCTGTCGGTGTAGAAGCCGGTAGCGGTGCAGTTGCCCTCCGATGCGCAGGCAATACCGGAAAAGCGGCCGCCTCCAAGAGGGTTACGGACCGACGTATTGGGCGGAGCGTTTACGTCGATCGCTTGCTGAAACACTGGGACTGACGCCGCAGCGGAGCGGATCCCGGGCAATCCGAGCGCAGAAACCGATAACGCAAGGGCCGACATGCCCAATGCCGTCGAGACCCGCGCTAAGCCGCTTGCCCTCTGAGCGCGGCTCACTGCGCCATCGAGCCCTTCCCCCTGTTCCGCCATTTCAGAACACCCTCCACCTTGAGAACCGGCTGCCGCCTGCGAGACGGCAACCCGAGCCTGAGCCCAGTGGCAATGTTGTCGGTCGAGTTCTGCCCCACTTGAGCCTTCAAATTCATGTTAGCCGTCACCGCCAGAGCGCCCCGGCAGGAACAGCCACCGACTCACTTTTGCCCGCTCGCCCTTCCAGACGTTTCGTTCGGCACGAGAGTGTTTACTGGTGAGTCCAGACACCACATCCTTGCGATTCGAAGCCATCATCCCCGGGCGATATCGTGACCGACTGCGGTCCTGCCCCATCGAAGTTAGCGATTATCGCGTTGAGGTTACCGGTGAAGTCGCTTAAGCGTGCCCAATAGCAGCTTCCGCTACCGGCGGTGCTGTACGTGCCGGGTGCGATGTCCACCCCTACGGCAAAGACTCCGTCACCGAACGAAGTTGATTGCGGTCCTGAGGTGTACATGACCGACCACTGTCCGCACGTGTCAGATTTGAATGCTGCGTCCGAACCGAGGACTGTGACGATGTCAGGACCGGAGATGATGTCGTTGGCAATAATACTGTTGACTGAACCGCTCAGGTCTGAGTCCCGTTCCCAGTAACACGCATCAGTGCCAGTCGTGTGAAACGTTTCGGCGGGGATGTCTTTGTCGACCACCCAGGTACCGTCGGTGAATGTAAGGGGTCCACGCGACATCCCCACGATTGGCTTGTTGAGATGACTGCCTCCCTCAGAACCACGGAACGGCGCGTCGCCGTAGTTAAAAATGCCGCCATCTGAGGCAACGAGCCAATAGCCGCCACCGTCGTTGCTCGCTGCCATGCCGACAATAGATTGGTTCAGGGGAGTGCCGCCATGTGAGCCGAGGTAGGAGGCGTCGCCGTAGTTAAAGATGCCCCCGTCGGACGCGACCATCCAATAACCATCGCCGTCACTGGTAGCTGACATGCCCACGATTGGCTTATTGAGCGGGGAGCCACCATGCGAGCCGTCATATCCCGCGTCTCCATAGTTGAAGATTCCTCCGTCAGACGCAACCAACCAGTAGCCATTTCCGTCCTTCGTTGCAGCGATCCCGACAATTGGCTTGTTCAAAGGCGAACCGCCGTGGGAGCCGAAGTATCCCGCGTCTCCATAGTTGAAGACCCCTCCATCGGAGGCAACGAACCAATAGCCACGGCCATCCGGCGTCGCAGCCATGCCGACGATTGGCTTGTTCAAAGGCGCACCGCCGTGAGAGCCGAAATAGCCAGCGTCCCCGTAGTTGAAGATTCCACCGTCAGAGGCAACCAGCCAGTAGCCCTGGCCGTCAGGGGTCGAGGCCATGGAAACAATTGGCTGGTTAAGGGGTGCACCACCGTGTGAACCTTGGAAGCTGGTCAAAAACGTGAAGATGCCGCCATCGGAAGCGACCTCACGATATCCATCGAGCAAAGGACTCGGTGCTGGTGCCGGGATGGCAGCAGTTGCCTGCTTTGACACAAATGTCCCCGTTGCCAGCGCCGTAGTCACGGCCAACGTCGTCACGACTCTCCACGAGCCACGTCTTCTCATGCTGCCCCCTCCTGTTTTGGTGCTTCCATCGGAAGGCTAGCGCTCCCCAGCCGCGTTCGTCGCACTATGAGCGGATGGTTAGCTTCCGCTAAGCCATCGGAACCATCACAACAGGCATCAACGTGTCAGGAGACTGCGCGACTCCTATCTCGCAATGATCGTTGCATCAAGACAAGTATGCGAGCCGCCACTCTTGTAATCGACTATCGCGGTCAATTGCCGGGTGCTGAAGATGGTCGCTCAGGAGTAGAGAGACTTCACGTGCGCCCGCATATTTCACGAACAGTAGGTGGCTATTCTGAAACTGGAGCGTCCCTTGCTTGCCGTCGCTCGTGTCGTAGCCCGAGTTGCTGCGGGATACGAAATGTCAGTTCGACAAAACTGTCCCGGCCAAGGGTTCCGTGTCGGAACCCGTGTAGACGGCGGAACCGTCGAACCCGCGGTACGGCTCACCACTAGGGCAGACGAATGACCACGACACACTCCAGGCCTGCGCCTTAGTGGACGCAGTGAAGTTCCAGCTGTGATTGCCCTTCGTGCACAGGACGCGTACGGCGAGACTCCAGACCCTGTGATCCCTTACCTAGCACCCCTTTGACCAGGCAATTCCCTGGCGCCCCCGGCAGGACTCGAACCTGCGACCAACCGCTTAGAAGGCGGGAGCTCTATCCGGCTGAGCTACGGGGGCTTCCTTCCAGGTTACCTATCAGGTCCGACGCGTAAGCCCTCGTCATAGGCCCGTGGTTGCCTCTTCGACCGCTGACGCCACGGCTTTTGCTCCGTGATCGCTGAGCAAGATCGTGTAGTGGTTGACGTCCTCGATGGCGACAGCGCGCAGCTGTCGAACACGTTTGGTCCAGGACTCAACCACCTCGGGCGTATACAGCCCGGGGGCCTGGTCGAGCATTCCGCGCTCCGCCCACAGAAAAGTGATCGGCTGCTTCGCGTTCGAGAGAGAAGACTCGCCACCGTCCATCTGGCTCGAACCGTCGCCAAGGACGGCCTCTTTGACAACGCTCGACCTGAGGTTCGGCGCGTCCCCCACGAGGTCGTACAAGTAGGTCTCTTCCGCCGTCTGGTTCCAGTACGGGCCGATCGCAGGGTGCTGTCTCCAGAAATCGAGGTATGCGTCCGCGAACGGGAAGCGCACGTCCAGCCGATCCAGCGCCGGGCCAACGACTAACCGAATGATCTCCTCGACTGATAGTCCGGCGGGCGCTTTCATATCGAGGGGAATTCCCCCGTCGATCAGGACGAGATTGGTTACCCGCTCGGGGTGGCGCACCGCCGCAGAAGTGATCACGAATCCGCCCATGGAGTGCCCTGCGAGAACGGCCGTGCCGATCTCGAGTTGATCCAGCACGGCCATGAGATCGTCGGCGTGAACGTCGATCCCATAAGGTCCGCCGACGCCGGCGCTACGCCCTCGACCTCTAAGGTCGGGAGCAACGACGGAGAAGTCGGATCCGAGCTCTGCGGCCATGCCGCCAAAGCTGTGGTGATTGCCGGTGAGCCCGTGCGCCGCCAGCACAAGTTTCGGACCGCTCCCCCAGCGCCCTACTGACAGCCGGCCGCCGGAGACTGGCACTTCAAACGTCTCGTAGTTCATTCTCGGGCCATCTCCGGTCCTATCCGGTCGCGAACCAAACCGGCGACCTCACCAGGATTTGCGTGCCTGCCCAGCCCGGCTTTCGAAAAGATCAACTCGCCATCGAGCGTGACCTCGAATCGTCCCTTCGACGAAGGGACCAGCGTCATCTCACCTATCACTGGGGCCCAACCATTCAACAACTCGTCCGCCAGACCGACGGCGCGCGGAATGTAGTTTCAGGGAACGCAGAATTCGATTTGAAAACTGTGCCTGGGGTCGAGCATCTCAAATCCTCCTTGACGGGCGGAATTCACCGGTCGAAGTCGACGGCGGGCAGCCCTTCGACCTCGCTCTTACTCATCGAGAGCCGAACACCCTCTTCGCCCACCTCCTTGACCGAGGAGATCGGGATGGCGACCTCCTTGCGCCCGAAGAGATGCCCCTCTTTCAAAAGCACGTGGGTTACGTGGTGGCTGCGCGGGTCAACGATCAAACCCTCGACCTCGCCGATTCGGCCGTCGGCAGCGTGGACGTCCTCGCCGCGCCGCACGGCAACTTCTCCTGCGGGCAACTTGTCCGTCGTTACCGGGATAGTTGTGTTCCCCCCGTAGTAGGGCCACAACAGGATCTCTTCGGGCTCATACCCAAAGGAGCCCTCAACGCCTTCGAGGAAATGGGTCTGTTCGGCCCTCTCCAGCTTCCCCAGCTGGGACGTCGTGAGGTTGATGCGGACCTCGTCAGGTGCTGCTTCCGCGGCATCGATGGGCACCAGCCGTCCGAGCCCCTCGCGGTGCTCCGGCTCGACGATCAGGTGGGTGACCTCGTCCTTGATGGGATCGAGCACGACCTGGGTCACCCGGCCGCAGATCCCGTCTGAACATCGCGCAGGTGCTCCAATTGTGAATGGAACGGTCTCGGCCACGGCCACCTCCCGGGTTCGGTTGAGACTCTATGTCGTCGCCGGTGCAGCAGCCGCCGGCCGGGACAGAAGCCCGAGCGCAGGCACCAGGCCGGCGAGGGCGATAGCGGCTGTCAACCACCAGGCGTGCCGGAAAGTACTCAGCGATGGGATACGGCCATGCGTGGTTCCCAGCACCGCGACCAAAATTGCCACACCGAGCGCGAGTCCTGTCTGGCGGATCATGTTTACAACAGCCGATCCTGTCGCGAACGCTTGGGGCGGAAGCGAGGACGACGCGGTAGCCATCATCGTGGGGAGGACGAAGCCGACCCCGATGCCGGTCAGGATCATGCCGCCAAGCAGGCCGGATACGTAGTTCGGGTGGGTTGTCGCCGCGAGCGCCCACCATGCAATTCCTGCCGCGAACACGACGCTTCCAACCGCGATGACCCGCGCTGATCCGTAGCGAGCGATGGCGCGGCCCGCTACCAGGAAGGAGACAATCGGAACCATGATCGGCCCTGGTGCTACAGCCAACCCGCAGCGCAGGGCCGACCAGCCCCACGCTTCCTGTTCCCATAGAACGACGGAGAGCAGCATCGCCCCGAACGCAGCTGAGAAGAAGATCGCTACGACTGAAGATCCGGAGAACTGAGGGGATCGGAAAAGCGACGGCTGGACTAGGGGCGTCGGGCTGGTGAGGCAATGGAGTACGAAGAGCCCGAGCAGCACGGCCGAACCACCTAGCGCACCCAAAATGCCGGTGGACGCCCATCCCCAATCACTTCCCTTGACCAAGCCGAACGTCAGCGCGGCGATCCCAGAGGTGACTAAGACGACCCCGATCGGATCGGGCCGCTCGATCGGATGTCCCGGAACGCGCGGCAACCGCCTCCAGCCCACGACGAGCGCAACAACGCCGACCGGTAGGTTCACCAGGAAAACCAGCCTCCAATCAATGGCCACTAGGAGGCCTCCAACGACGGGCCCGAGCGCCGCCGCCAGACCGCCGACCGCCGTCCAGGCTCTCACTGCTCCGCCTCGCCGCTCGGGCTCGTAAGAAGCGAGCACCAGTCCCAGCGAAGTGGGAGTGAGCAGCGCCGCACCTGCAGCTTGAAGCAGCCGGAACCCTACGAGCATGCCGACACTCGTCGAAGCCGCGCACGCGGCGGAGGCTGCGGTGAAGACCGCTACGCCAAGGAGGAAGGCCCGATCTCGCCGGTACCGGTCGGCGAGCCTTCCGAAGAACACGAGCAGCGAGGCGTAAACGATCGCGTACCCGTTAAGAACCCACGAAAGCTCCGCCAGGTTCGCGGCATGGAGGTCCTTGGCGATCTGGGGAAGTGCCACGTTGACGATGAACAAGTCCAAGCTGGCCAGAATCACGCCGGCACAGACGATGAGAAGAACCTCGCGGGAGTTGCGCCGGTCTTGGCTTTTTTCCGTACCCGGCACTTGAGTGGCGAGGGTTAGTTCTGTCACAGAACTTAACCCTACGAGATTGCGTTCTATAATGCAACCTAGTATCCTGGCGGGTGTGGAACGGAAGAGCTTCGCCGACATGCACTGCTCGGTCGCCCAGTGTCTCGAGGTCGTGGGCGAGTGGTGGTCGATGCTGATAGTGCGCGACGCGTTCCTCGGTGTCACTCGCTTCGACGACTTCCAAGAGCGCCTCGGAATCTCGCGAAACATCCTGAACCAGCGCCTGAACCGCCTCGTGGAGACTGGGGTGCTAGCAAAGGAGCAATACAGCGAGCATCCGCCGCGGTTCGACTACCACCTCACCCAGAAGGGGCGCGATCTCTGGCCGGTCCTCACCGCAATGCGGCAATGGGGGGACCGTTACGCTGCGCCGGACGGCCCACCTTTGCGAGTGCGGCACAAGGGTTGCGGGAAGATCTCGAACGCCGTGATGGTCTGTTCCGCATGCGGCGAACCCCTGAGCGATCGGGACCTCAGAGCCGAGGTCGGCCCGGGAGCCATTGAGCCGCTGCTGGTCAGGACAGCCAAACGGTGAGCGCTGCTGTAGCCGAGGAGGAACGCCGATCCTTCAGCCAGGTCAGCGCGCTCATCCCGGTCGACACGGATCGCTTCGAAGGCGAAATCGATGCGGAGTGGACAATCGGAGGAAAGCCAAATGGCGGCTACCTTCTCTCGATGCTGGGCGGTGCCGCTACGTGGGCTGGGGATCATCGACACGTCTTGGCGGCCAGCGCCCACTATCTCAGATCACCCGATCCAGGCCCCGTAACGATCGAGGTGGAAACGTTACGGTCGGGTCGAACTGCCTCCCAGGTACGCGGCCGGATGGACCAGGGCGGTCGCACCTGCGTCGAGGCGCTCATAACAACTTCTCGACACGAGCCAGGAACCAAGCCCTACTGGCAGGACGGCTTGCCGCACACCGAACCGGTTCCGCTGGAGCAGTGCTTACCGTTGAAACCCGCCCTGCCCGACGACGTGCGCGTCGCGATCATGGACCAGGTCGAGGTCCGGCTCGAACCGGAGAGCGCTGGCTTCACTACCGGGCGGCCTAGCGGACGAGGCGAACTGAGAGGCTGGCTGACTCTCCCGTTCGGGGAGGCCTTCGACACCACAGCCCTGCTGTTTGCCGTTGATGCATTTCCACCAGCGAGTTTCGACATTGAGTACAGCGGCTGGGTTCCGACACTGGAACTGACCGTCTATGTCCGCGCAATACCTGCTTCCGGGCCGGTCCGGGTCGTCCAGCGAGCGCAAATGATCGCCGGCGGCCGGCTCGACGAGATCTGTTACGTGTGGGACAGCGCAGGGCAGCTAGTCGCGCACGGAACCCAGCTTGCCGGGATCAGGCTGTTCTGACTGGATGTAAATCCTCAGGCCGACGATCAATCCCGATTGATCAAGGTCGAACACCAGGCTCTCTGGCGTGACCACGGTGCGGCCGTCGATCTCGACGGTTTCGGAGAGTTCCGCGACTGCGGTCTGACCGTCGTCGCCGACGATGACCCGGCCGAGATCCATGCGGTAGCCGTCCAGCGTCGGCATGAGCTTCTGAAGGAAGTCCAGGTAGGCGGTCCGACCCGTGTAGGAGTCACCGAATGGTCCGACTCGCCTTACGTCCTCGGCGAGAAACCCGCGAGCGGTCTCCCAGTCGAAGACGGACAGCGCCTTCAAGTAGCGGGCCACGATATGCATGGCGCCGATCTAAGCCGACGACGATCGGCGCCGTCGAGACGCCGCAGAAGGATGCTCAGGAAGCCAGTAGGTCGCGCGCCCCGGTAATAGTCGATGGCTGCCGGAGCTTGGCGAGGGCCGAACGCTCTATCTGGCGGATCCGCTCCCTGGTCAGGTTCAGAGCTGCACCGACCTCCTCGAGGGTTCGAGGCTCGCCACGGTCCAGCCCGTACCGGAGTCGCAGAATCTGCCGTTCGCGCTCCCCGAGGCGGGACAGGAGCTTGTCGATCTCCGCTCCGAGCAATTGTCCGGCGACCAGATCGAAAGGTGATGGAGCGGTCGCGTCGGCCACAACGTCTCCGAGTTCGGTGTCTCCGTCGCTGCCCACCGGCGTCGCCAGGCTCACCGGCTCGAGCACGTGCCGGAGAAGGGACGCCACCTCAGCTTCAGGCATCTGCAGCTGCTCCGCGAGCTGGAAAGACGTCGGAGTACGTCCCGTCTCTCCCTCGAACTGTGCCTTGGCACGGAGGACCCGCCGGATTTGATCGCCGGCGTGTACCGGGAGCCGGACTGTGCGGGCGCTGTTGTCGATTCCGCGCCCGATCGCCTGGCGGATCCACCACGTCGCGTAGGTCGAAAACTTGAAACCCTTTCGCCAATCGAACTTGTCGACGGCGTGCATCAGGCCCAGGTTGCCCTCCTGTATGAGGTCCAAGAGCGGCATCTCGGCAGACTGGTACTTCTTGGCGACCGAAACCACAAGCCGAAGGTTCGACTTGATGAACTCTTCGGTTGCCGCCTGCCCGTCTCTCCGGATGCGCCTCAATTCACGCACCCTCGCCCCGGGGAGTACATCTGCAGAAACCAACTCGGTCTCGGCTTCGCGACCCTGCTCGATACGCCGCGCTAAGCGTATTTCGTCATCCTTGGTGAGAAGTCTGTACCTGCCGATCCCGTCGAGGTAGGTCCTCACGAGGTCCTGGTCGCCGCTCGAGCGCTCGCTACCCACACCGACTCCAACACGGCGGCTTGACGCAATATGCCCGCCACGGCCTCTTTCCGTGGAGTTCCGGAGGGAGGTCTGCCGGGCGTTGTGCCAGACTGGAAAGTCCTTGGTGGCCGTAGCTCAGATTGGTTAGAGCGCCAGGTTGTGGCCCTGGAGGTCGGGGGTTCAAGTCCCCTCGGTCACCCCAAGCGCGGATCGTTGCTGGCGTGCACGGCTTCACGCGTTTTCGGCCCGGGAGCATCGAGGTCCGATGCTCCCGGTCGGCCTGGTCTAGTTCCACCACCGTCAAAGCCACCGCCGGGTCAGTGCGGTACCGCGGCGCCGGCAAAGCTGGTGAAATCGTGAGCGACTTGGTTAAGGGTCAGTCGGAGCCGGCGGGTGCATCACGAAGACAGAGGTGGGTCGTGGGAGCGGCGCACCTGATGTGTGACCGTCATGCGTCGGGGGAGAGGCACGGCCATCTTCGAGGCCGCCGCTTTGGGAGCGGTGCCAGTCACGCCAAATCAGGCGGTGTACGGGA
The DNA here is from genome assembly GCA_036378675.1 of Acidimicrobiales bacterium. NCBI lineage: Bacteria > Bacillati > Actinomycetota > Acidimicrobiia > Acidimicrobiales > Acidimicrobiales bacterium. The sequence continues at coordinate 22,074 of DASUWA010000060.1, read as the reverse complement.
ATCCACCGAGGAATGTCGCGTAGCCCGGGGAGCCAAGGAACGGCGAGCAGCAACAGCGTCGCCGCCCCGGTCAGATAGATGGCCATCAAGTCGACGTTGGCAGAGTTCTTGAACGGGCGCACCTGATACCAGAGGGTGTAGAGCCATAGCCAAGGCTGCCCGGGATAGCTGCCCGTCTCATTCATCACGCCCCACTGGGAGCCGGTGAGGTGCTGGGCTTTGGCTTGGTCGGCATAGTAGCTGCCATCCTCCAGAAACAACAGCGGCTTGGTGAAGTTGGTTCCGTAGAACGGACGTTGCGCGAGCAGGTCCGCATCGAGCGCACCGGAGCGCGCCAGGGTGAGCTCGGTGCTCAGCATCATCGGAACGGGCCCGTAGTCGCCCGGTGGCACTACCGGGTTGCCGTTGTCGAAGGTCACCTTGGTGACAGCCTTGGCGTACGACCCCGTCCAGGCCTGTTGCTGCGTCGACGACGCCGACTCGTAGCTCGAGAGCGCGGCGCCGAGTTGCGCGTCGGTGGAAGCAACCTTGGACAGGGGGGATAGAACGAAGCTCTGAGCGGCGTCGATCGGCTGGCGGACACCTGCCAGCTTCTGCCAGGAGAAGCCGAGTCGCTGGACATTCGAGGTGCCTGTGTTGTACGGCTGGCCGTAGTTCGCCGTCTCGCTCGTTCCAGCCAACTCGCTCGCCGCAGTTCCGAGGAAATCGTCTGGCGCCACGCGTGACCAGGTTTGAACTGTGACCGGCGGGACGTCCGGGGACGAGAGGAGCCCGGCTAGCGCGATCACGGCGACGGCCACGACGGTGACGGCAGCGGTGCCCTCTTTCAGGATGTCGTAGCGCCGGGTGGGACCCCGCCATTCGGCGCGGTCGGCCGCGGCGGCAGCCCTCCTCTGGTCGCGACCTTTCGGCCTCCGTTCAGGAAGCGGGTGCGACACACCTCGCACCCTCACAAGCAGGATGTGAGCTCCCACCAGCGACACCAGCAGGATTGGGATCAGCACGACATGCCAGAGCAGCATCTGACCGAAGTTCATCAGGTTGAAGAACGCGCCTACGCCGGTTGAATTCATCGCGTCCTTGCCGTTGGTGGCGATCCATTGCGAGTCGAAGTTTTGCTGCGACAGGTATCCGGTGAAGCACTCCAGAATCGATGCAGCGAAGGCGACCACGCCGGTGACCCATGTGAGGGCGCGCCGCCCCCTCCATGCCGCCATCCAGAACTTCCCCCACAGGTGGATGACCAGGAGAGCCATGAAAAGCTCGACGCTCCAGAGGTGGAGACTGTTGAAGAAGTGGCCGACCGGGTTGGTGTGCCACCAGTCGGTCCCGCCGATGGCGATGGTAAAGCCCGAGACGATCGCGACTGCCAGCGCGGCCAGCGCTCCGACTCCGAACACATAGACCCAGGACGCCACGTACGCGGGCTGCCTGTCCGGAAGGAGCTTTCCCGGTGGAAGGTTCCGGAGGCCCCACCTCCTCGCCCTGGCAGTCCACATTCGTTCGTCTGCAACTCTCCCGAACGTCTCAGCGGACGGCTCCGTACGCAGCGCGACTTCGGACTCCCCCGGGTCGGCGGTCCTCCTCCCATGCGGAAATGGCAGCAACAACGCTGCACCGAAGATCACCACCATGACCGCGATCAGGGCCAGGTTGGCAACCGAAACGGTGAATATCGACCAATGAAGGTACCGGCCGGGACCGTTCATGTTGATCGGCGATTCGAGAACGCTCGCGGCAACCATTTACTCCTCTTCCTCCTTTGGTCTTGCGGAACACAAGAGGTGCGGATCTCCGGCGTTGAGATCCGCACCTGGGTGCCCGCGTAACCGCGCTAGTTGTGGACAGGTTCCCGCGTGGCGGACTGGCCATTGGTGACCAGAACGCCGAGAACCTCTTTGCTCGCCGAGACCCGACGGCTGTGATACAACCCGAATCCCGAAAGGATCAACATGACCCCAGCGGCGCTGAAGGCGGCAACGGCCGCGTAGCCGGCGATGTCACCGATGGTCCCGAACGCGTAGGCATTGAGAAGCAGTCCCCGCAGCGTCTCGCCCTTGAACATGGTGTTGACTGTCGCCTGCAGCTTTGCGTTGTTCGGCTGAGCCTGAGCTTGGGTCGAGAGCTGGGCGTAGGTCTGACCGCCGCCGGCCTCCTTCAGATGAACGGCGATGAAATGGTCGGCGTAGACCTCAGCTTGGGCGCCGGTTGTCATCTGTTGACCGGCGTATTGCCGCATCGCCCCGAACTCGGGTGCGGCGATCGCAGGGCTGCCCTTCGGCGGGAAGTAGATCTTCTGGGCCGCCAGCTGGCTGTGGACTTCATTGGTGATGTAGTTGTGGCCCCAGGTGAGCAGGCCGCCTGCTACGGCGAGCACGATCACGAGAAATAGGCCACCGGCACTGACCAGGACATCGAACGTTCTACGTCGCATTATTCCTATCTCCTCTTTGGCTCGCCGGTGCTTTCAGGGCCCGGACGCCTCGCTTGAGTCATCCTCGAACGAAGCGATCTCCGATTCACGGGGTCCAACGTCCTCGGGGGCTGGGACTAAAGTCCCCTACGCCACAGGGACCCCTCAACTGAAATTCGGCGCTCAGCGTGGAGCCCGGCTGGCGCGATCGAGGGGCACCCGCCAAGCGAGGACGGTTCCCCTGCCGTTGACGCCCGGGGATATAGACACCGATCCGCCGAGATCCTGGGCCCGTTTCGCCATGCTCGTGAGTCCCCGACCGGCACGGTGGATCGGCGGCATTCCGACCCCGTCGTCGCTCACCTCGACCCGGAGCTGATGATTCTTCACGACTAGGTCGACTTCCACCCGAGTTGCGCGTGAGTGCCGGACGATGTTGGCGAGAGCTTCGCGAACAACGCTGGTGACGTGCTCTGCGGTCTCGTCGTCGATCTCGGAGTCGATCGCCCCATCCAGATGTAGGAACGGCTCGAAGCCGAGCCCCGCCGCGGCCTCGGTCACAATCGCCGAGACCTCGTCCCGAAGTCCCCGCTCCGGATGTGCTCGACCCTGAAGGGCGAAAACGGTGGATCTGATCTGCCGGACAGTCTCGTCCAGGCTGTCAACCGCTTCGTCTATTCGTCTCTTGGCTACGTCGTTCGATGTAAGGGGACGAACGGCCTCCAGCCCCAAACCGATAGCGAAGAGTCGCTGGATCACGGTGTCGTGGAGATCGGATGCGATTCTCTCTCTGTCCTCAGCAAGCGCGAGGCTCTTCACCCGGTCGTGGAGCCTGGCGTTCTCGATAGCGACGGCCGCGGCGTTTGCCAACGCGATAGCCAGGGTTTCGTCCTCCGAGGTGAACTCGTAGGCCTCAGTCTTGTCCGTGAGGTAGAGGTTCCCGAACACCTCGCCGCGCGTCGTGATCGGCACGCCGAGGAACGAGTTCATTTGCGGGTGGCCGGGAGGGAACCCGAAACTCTCTGAGTGGGAAGTCAGGTTGGCGATCCTGATGGGCCGAGGATCGCGAATGAGAAGACCGAGGATGCCTCGGCCTTGGGGAACCTCCGGGATCCCGTTCGCCACCTCCTGGTCGAGGCCGACGAACACGAACTCGGATAGAGAGGTGCCCCCTTCAGAGAGGACTCCGAGCGCTCCGTACTTTGCGCCGATCAGGTGGACGCCAGCCCGAACGATCCGCTCGAGCATGTCAGGCAGTGACAGATCCGCGTTGATCTGCAGGACCGCGTCGAGCAGATCTCTGAGCCGAGCGGCGTCCTCGATGCTCTCGACCGCCGGCAAGACGGACACGGAATAGTGGCCCTCTGCTACCGGTGGGTGAGTCGCCTGCCGGTTATGGATTCGGTATCAATCGCGACCCAGTGGGTCTTTTCGCCGGCCACCCAAGGGGAGAGATCGAGCTGGCGTAGCCTCTCCGAGTGCTGGTCCAACATCTCGTTGATCTCGGCAGCAACACCCTGAACGATCACGCTCCAACCGGTCTTGGTTTCCTCGTCGACACCATCGATCTCGAACGCCACACGACCGAAGCCCGACCCGTCCAGCTTGGTGCCCGGTCCCGTCCGGAAGACCACTTTGTCGCCGTCGAGCAGGTAGTTGACTGGAAACACAAACGGCTTCCCGTGGGCGACTCCTCCGACCCGTCCCACGGGGGTTCGGGTGAGAAGCTCTACACATTCCTCGAGCGGAATCTCCTCGAGGACAGCCCCCGAGCCAATTACGTCATGGGTCATTTGGACACTCCTCACGTGTAGCAGGGATGATCGCCACGGGCACCTTGGACTGATGAGCGACGACGTGGCTGGTGGACCCCAGGAACATCTCTTTGGCTCGTCCCAGACCCCGGGTTCCGACGACGAGAAGGTCGGCGGACTGAGAGAGGTCCAGCAGTACCTCAGTTGACGGACCTTCGCGCACGGTCAGGCTCACCTCGAGATCCCGAAGATCTAGAGCACCAACCGTCCTGGACAGGAGTTCCCGGGCAGCGAGTTCTATGTTCACGCCGATCGGAGTGTCTATGACGGCTTCGGGTGGCATCGTCGTCCAGGACCACGCCACGGCGACCTCGAGACGGGCACCGTGCATCTTGGCCTCTCTCGCCGCCCACCTGAGCGCCGCGGCGCCGCCGTCCGACCCGTCAACCCCCACCAAAATTTGGCGAACCGGGCTGACGCCGTCCGCCTCGCTCTGGGGCGTAGGGACGATGACCAGCGGCTTCGAGCAGTGATGCGACAAGGCATGGCTGGTCGAGCCGAGCATCGTGCTGGCTAGCGCGCCGTGACTTCTAGTACCAACCACGACCAGCCCGACGTCTGGCTCTTCTGACAACCTTCGAATGCCCCGGTGTGCGGGACCCTCGACCGTCACTATTTCGATTTTCACCTGGGTGTGCGTTCCGAGCGTCCCGACCGCGGCCTCAACCAACTTGTGGCCCTCTTCGGCGAGATCATCAGCTGCGATGGGAACGTATCCGGGCGAGTAGTACACGAACGAGGGAACGTGCACGGCGTAGGCGGCAAGGAGCTTGCTCTGGCGGACCTTGGCCTCTTCGATCGCCCACCGCAGCGCTACGCGGTTGGCGACGGAGCCGTCGACACCGACCAGGACCTTCCGTTCGAAGTTCTCTTCCTCCATGCGCTCGACCGTACGGGAGCACTCCAGAGTCGAATAGGGCCGAATGTCACACCCTGAGCCTGGAAGACTCTTCAAGTTGAGCCCATCGTCACTACCCGGGCCCACCGAGTGGAGCCACGGTCATAGGTGACCGATCTTGGTCACCTATGTGGAAGTAGAAGTGAAGTCGGTGAGTTAACGAACCCGCCGCCGCTCGGAAATCCTCGCCGCGTAAGCGGCGGCCTCCGAGCGGCGGGCCATGCCCAACTTGGCAAGAAGATGAGACACGTAGTTCTTCACCGTCTTCTCGGCGAGAAACATTCCATCAGCTATCTCACGGTTGGTTCGGCCCTCGGAGATCAGATCGAGGATTCGCCTCTCTTGGGGAGTGAGATCTGACAGGGGATCGTCTTCAGGCGGGGGATTCCGCAGACGCTCGAGCACTCTGGCGGTAACCGCGCTATCGAGCAAGCTTTCCCCGTTCGCTACCCGGCGTATGGCCTGCAAGAGATCGGTCCCACGGATCTGCTTGAGCACGTAGCCCGACGCTCCCGCCATGATCGACGCGAACAGAGCTTCATCGTCGGCGAAACTGGTCAGCATGATGCAGGCGACCTCGGGGTGCCCGGATCGAATCTCCCGGCAGACCTCGACGCCCGAGGCTCCATCCCCCAGCCTGACGTCCAACACGGCCACATCGGGTCGGGTTTGCGGGATCTTTTCCAAGGCTTCGTCTGCATCGGAAGCCTCCCCGACCACCACCACCGACGGCTCGGTGTAGAGAAGGTCCCTGATGCCGCGGCGGACCAGCTCGTGATCATCCAGAAGAAACACGCGGATCACTGCTTCATCTGTCTGACTTCCGTCTACTGTCCCGCACGAATTGCTCATTTAGATCGCCAATCGGCAACTTCACAGTCCGACATAGCGTCATGTTGGCACGCGAGCGGACCGGCGGCATAGGGCCATAAGTCCTAGCGACTCCCGGCAGGGACTTTGTCCCCTATCCAGATGTCTTCGGTCCGGGGATCGTTCAGGTGTGGCATCCACGCCGGCGATTTCGATCTGCACCTTCGACGATGTCCTCGCCGACGGGACCGCGGTGCACGTCCGCCCCATCAGCCCGTCGGACAAAGCCGCCCTCGCCGCCTTCCACGAGGGCCTCTCGCCCGAAAGTGTGTACCGCAGGTTCTTCAACGCCCATCCCCACCTCACGGAGGAGGAGGCGACGAGGTTCACGACCGTCGACTTCCAGAATCGGCTCGCCATGGTGGCGATCATCGATGGAAAGCTCGTCGCGGTCGCCCGGTTCGACCGGATCAACTTGACCGACACCGCCGAGGTGGCATTCGTCGTGGCCGACGCCTACCAAGGCCGCGGGTTGGGAACCTTGCTGCTCAAGGCCCTTGTTTGCGCGGGCCGCGAGCTCGGGATACGCAGGTTCGTGGCAGACACCCTGTCCACCAACCAGCCGATGAGAGACGTGTTCCGTGGTGGCGGCTTTCAGCTATCCCAATCCTTTCGAGACGGTGTCGTCCACGTGGAATTTCCGATCGCAGAACGGCGGGCATGAACCCCCGGCCTGGTTCGCCGCCGCCCCGAGCAGGAGGTTGATCAACCGAACCATGCATCGGTGGGAATCGCTACCTTGATCCTCAACGCGGACAGCCACACGTCCGGTTTGGCCGCTTGCAACAGAGCGGCCGAGATCTCTCGGATCGAAAGGACGCCGTCCGACCCGTCATGGAGCTCGACAATCAAATGGCGAACGTCCTCGTTCAACATCAAGGCTGCTGCGTCGACGATATCCGTGTCGGAAGGAACCGATACGGGAGATACTGTCGCGACCTCATCGATCCGGACATCAGAGGGACAGTCCGACGCCACCGCAGCGACGAGATCGTGCTCGGTGACTATCGAGCCGTGCCCCGTCCCGACCAACACGGCGGAAACCCCGTTGGCCCACATGATTTGAGCGACGTGGGTGATCGAGTCGTCTCGCGACACGTGCACCGCTGGGCGGCTGACCAAATCGCCGACTGGTGAGTGCAGATGGGTTACGGACAAGGTCATATGTACATCAAACCTCCCCTCGCTTGCGATGAACAGTGTCGAAGGACCTATTACAAAGGCTTTCCATTTTTCATGCCACCCACCGACGCGGCTTAGAGCGGCGATACCCGCCGGCCACTGATGCCCCTCGGGGTGATCCGTACGAGAAACTCTTTCGGTCCTGCCCACGGCTGACAACCAAGCGGTCGCTCAGCGGACTCGAGTTGGGTTGCGTCCCGCGAGGAGCCGTGGATCACCACACTCCAGCCGCTCTTGGACACCGGATCCAGCGAGTCTGCTTCGAAGGCGACCTCACCGACTTTCGCGCCGGTGTACTTACGCCCAACGTTCGTCCGGAAGATGATCGCGTCCCCGTCGATCGCGTAGTTCACGGGAAAGATCTCCACTTGTCCCTCAAGCGCAAAAGCGACACGCCCAATGGACTGCGTGGCGAGCATTTCCCAGCAGTCGCTTTCGGAGACGATTTGGGCACCTCCGAGAAGATCCAACGCTCTCATTGACTAACCCTCCCAACGACCAAATGCCGGCTGCTCTGAGTACAGGCAAAGAGGCGTTCCGGAAGGTCGTCGAGCTCTTCCGGAATCTCGAGGTAGTCGGCCGCCCCCTCTTGTAGCGCTGCGTAGCGCAGATAAGGGACACTGGTGGAAGCCACCACGACAATGCTCCGATCCGGGTGTCGGACGCGTAATCGGCTCATTACCCCCAAGACTCCAAGGCCCGGCAGCCTCAGGTCCAGCAAGACGAGGTCGTAGCCAACCGACAGTGCCAAGACACCGTCGCCGTCTGAGGTTTCAGCAACCACCGCGAATCGCCTATCCCGCCGCAGCTTCGAACGAAGCAGCATGCGGAGGCTCGGGCTGCTCGAAGCCACGAGTACACGCATTTGCCTAGTGGGCACTTCTTGAATCACGAGACGACTTTGAAAGAGATGAGTCTGCGCTCTGCAGAGCCGACCGTCACAGCATCAAGGGACCATCGGCAGCAAATCCGGACAATCTCGTATAAACCAGACTGACTCGCTTCCGAAGGTCCTTACGGCCAGCGAAATGCTCGGTTCCATCCGGTCTGCAGTCGGTCCTGCATATGCTCGGCTGGTGCCCCTCGATCACCGGGAACTCCCCGAGGTATTGCTAGCCAGCTTGCCCGACGCGGCCCTAGTGGTCGGCCCCAACGGGAGGATCGAGATGGCCGGTCCTCGAGTCGAAGGCCTGTTCGGTTACCAACCTAGCGAGCTCGTCGGCGAGCAAATCGAGACCCTGATTCCGGAGCACCTTCGAAATGCCCACACGGGGCATAGGACCACATACATCGCATCGCCCAGCGCACGCACGATGGGTTCAGGCCTCGAGCTCCAGGGTCGCCGCAAAGACGGGAGCACCGTTCCCGTCGACGTCAGCCTGTCGCCCGTAATCATCAATGACCAGACGTTCGTTGCAGCGTTCGTCCGTGATGCCACTGAGCGGCGACGCCGTGAGGACCTTCTGCGTTTCGTCAACGAGATCGCCCGGGTGCTGCTGGCCGCCCAGGGTGGCAGCAGCACGCTCAACCTGACATCCAGCCGCGCCCTTCATCTAGCTGAGGCGGACGCTTCATGGGTCGTGCTACCCCGCGGCGGGGCACTGGTGGTCGCAGCCGCAGAAGGGGAAAGATGCCAAGACCTGATCGGTGCCGAACTGTCGCTCGAGTCAAGCATCTCCGCTCGAGCGATTGCCCAGGGTGCTTCGATCTTGATCGAGGACATGTCGTCGGATCCGGACGTCCTCCCCGAAGCCCGGGTCCTCGAGTTGGGATCGGGGATGTACGTCCCCATGATTTCCGAAGAAGGTGCCTACGGCATCCTTGTCGTGGCTCGGAGAAGGGGATCCAGGCCGTTCAGCCGTGCCGACGCTCAGATATTGGGCGTATACGCATCGGCTGCTTCGATCATGCTGACTCTGGGAGAAGCTAGACGCGAACTCGATCAGCTCAGGTTGGTCGCCGAGCACGAAAGGATCGCCCGGGACCTGCATGACAATGTTATCCAGCGGCTCTTTGCGATCGGGCTGTCGCTTCAAGGCGTCCAGCCGCTTAGCGATGGAGTGGTCGAGGATCGGATCGGCGGTTCCGTAGAAGCCATCGACGAGGTGATCCGGGAAATTCGCGAGACGATCTTTGAGCTGAATCGGCCTGGAAACACTGGAATGCGCTCCGAGCTCAAACGGCTTGTCGCAGACGTTTCGGGCAAGTTCGGCATCAAACCTGCGCTGCAGTTCCAGGGGCCAGTTGACTCGATTGTGGGCGACGAGCTCGCGTCACATTTGCTGTCGGTAACCAGAGAAGCCTTGTCGAATGCTGCCCGGCACGGAGGAGCAACCTCGGTGGAAGTCACTCTCTCTGCCTCTGCGGAGGCGGTGTCCCTGAGAGTTCGCGACGACGGCAAAGGGTTCCCCGACCATCTCGAGCAAGGGCGCGGCCTTTCAAACATGGATGACAGGGCGAGACTTCTTGGGGGGACTTTCCGAATCGTCTCATCAGACGAAAGCGGAAGTCTGATCGAATGGGAGGTCCCGACCCCCGCCTGACGCCCGTTAACCGGCGAGAACCACCGAAGTGAGCTTCACCCCGATCGCGCCCGTGACCTACGACGCATTTTCCGCACTCGCATCCGAGCGCCCGGAGAAGGTTCTGGCAGGTAAGGGCCGTTCGACCCTCCCGCAACGAGGACGCGACCTCCAAATTGGCTACAGGAACAAGGAGGCGCTATGAGCCAGTGCCACGACGTCTACGAATACCGCACTTCCCTACCTGACCACCTGCCGATACTGGTCCGGGATGTGATGTCGACCGATCCGATCGCGGTGGAGCCAACCGCCACGGTGAAGGAGATGGCCGAGATCCTTCTTCGGAAAGATGTTCGATCGGTGCCCGTGGTGGATATCGGCGGTCTGCTGGTGGGAGTGGTCAGCGAGGCCGATCTCGTCAGCCGAGAGGGCTTCCCAAGCGTCCGGTCGCACCACTTGGCCGAGCTCATAGAAGGGACTCTCGCCGAGCACCGCCATCACTGGAGCAGCAGAGCCGGCGGTCTGACGGCAGGCGAGATCATGACAAGAGACGTGGTGACCTGCGCGCCCGACGAGGCGCTGCCTGTCGTTACCCGTCGAATGCTCGTTCGCGATGTACGGATGCTTCCGGTCGTGCAGGACGGAAAGCTGATCGGGATCCTGTCCCGTCATGATCTGCTTCGCCTCTTCGACCGACCTGACACGGAGGTCAGGTCACGCATCGCGGAACTTCTCAGCAGCCCGTTGTGGGGACCGGAAGGCCATCACGTGGATCCGCTGGTCCTCGACGGCGTCGTAACACTTCGGGGTACCGTGCTCTACCCGAGCGATCTGCGGTACATGAGCTCGATAGTCGCCCAGGTTCCCGGTGTAATCGAGGTCGTTAACCAACTGACGGCGGAACACCCCGATCCGAAGCCTTCGTACTTCCGTGACACGGACTGGCGCTAGAGATCAGTTGGGCCCGAACTCGAGCTAACACCGCGAAAACTTCATCCACAGAGTGTCATTTCAGATCAGGAGGCGACAATGAAAGCCCTCGTATATCGCGGTCCGGGCAAGAAAGGCTGGGAGGACGTTCCCATGCCGGAGTTGCAAGGCGACACCGACGTCATCGTGCGAGTGGACGCCGTGACGATCTGCGGAACCGACCTGCACATCTTGAAAGGCGACGTTCCAGAAGTCACAGAGGGCCGAATACTCGGGCACGAGGCGGTTGGGACCGTCGAAGCCGCGGGTTCGTCCGTCCGTAGGGTGAAGACCGGGGATAAGGTGCTGGTTTCTTGCATCAGCTCGTGCGGGACGTGCCGCTTTTGCCGGCAAGGTCGTTACGGCCAGTGCCTTGGTGGCGGTGGTTGGATCCTTGGGCACCTGATCGACGGAACGCAGGCGGAGTACGTGAGAGTGCCGTTCGCCGACACATCGACCTATCCGGCACCGGTCGGGGTGACCGACGAAGCGCTGTTAATGGTCGCCGATATCCTGCCGACCGGCTACGAGGTCGGAGTTCTCAACGGTGGAATTCGTCCCGGAGACGTTGTGGCGGTCGTTGGAGCGGGGCCTATAGGGCTTTCGAGCATCATGGGCGCCCGGTTGTACAGCCCTTCGCACATCATCGCGATCGACCTTGCCGCCTCCCGGCTCGAAGCTGCGAAGCAGTTCGGAGCCGATGTTACGGTAAACAACACCACCGAGAATCCGATGGACGTCATTCGTGAGCTAACTGACGGCCTCGGTGCCGATGTCTCCATCGAAGCAGTTGGCGTGCCCGCAACCTTCGAGCTCGCTGCCTCTCTCGTCCGCCCGGGGGGCAACGTGGCCAATATTGGCGTCCACGGCGAGCCAGCGACACTGCACCTCGAACAACTTTGGATCAGAGACGTGACGATCACCACCGGCCTGGTCGACACCTACTCGACTCCTACCTTTCTCCGGCTGCTCCAGGGCCACCAGCTCGACGCCGACCGCTTCGTTACTCATCACTTCGCGATGGACGAATTCGAGCGGGCGTACGATGTCTTCGCCGACGCAGGCAATTCCGGTGCCCTGAAGGTGAGCATCACACGCCGTTAAAGCGGTGCGCCTCCGCTCCAGAGTCGATCGCGGGCAGCGTCAAACGATAAGCTGAACACGGCTGAATACGTAGGCGCCCGCCGACGTATTCGAGTGAAGCCGCCGCAATCTCAACAAGGGAACAGGCCGAGTTGACGAGCCTCCTTGGCAAGCTGGTCCCTCGTCGAGGGATGGGCAATCCCAATAAGGGCGCGGGCCCGGTCGGCTAACGATCGCCCGCGGAGCTCGGCGACGCCCCACTCGGTCACCACGTGATCGACGGTGTTCTTGAGCGTCGTAACCACCGACCCTTCGCTGAGGCAGGAGCGGATGCGCCCGCGTCCGTCATGGGTAGTGGACCGAAGCACCACGAACGCCTTCCCCCGTTCGCTGTACATGGCGCCGCGGGCGAAGTCCGCCTGGCCTCCGCTACCCGACCAGTATCTACCGTTCACCGTCTCTGATGCGCACTGACCGAACAGATCCACTTCCGTGGTCGAGTTGATCGACACGAACTGGGGTTCCTGCCCGATGACCCGCGGGTCGTTCACCCAATCGACCGGGAGGAGTTCGACCGCGGCATTCTGGTGGAGCCAACGGTAGAGGTCGCGGCTCCCGAGACAGAACGTTGCGACGACCTTGTGACGTCTGAGGTGCTTGCGGGTACCAGTGACAACGCCTGACTCGACCAGTTTCATCACCCCGTCCGAAAGCAACTCGGTGTGGACGCCCAGGTGCTTGTGCCCCGACAGCGCTTCCAGCACCCCCGCCGTCGACGATCCGATACCGATCTGGATTGTCGATCCGTCCTGGATTCGCTCGGCTACGAACTCTCCGATCTTGCAGTCCTCCGGAGAGGGCCGGGCTTGAGCAACGTCGGTGAGACCTCGGTCCCCGATGCACCAGCCGGCGAGCTGGCTGGCATGAAGTTGGTTCTCACCATAGGTTCGCGGCATCCCTCGGTCCACCTCCAGGTAGAAGGGGACACGTCCGATGAGCGACGCGGTGTAGTCAGCGTTGGTCCCAAGACTGAAGTAGCCGTGCCTGTCGGGCGGGGAAGCTCGAGCCATCACGAGTGAGCACCGCGTCCAGTTGTGCAGTAGTGCTGGGACCTCGGAGAAGTGGCTGGGCACAAGTTCGCAGCCGCAGTGCAGGTAGGCATCGCGAGTGGCAGGAGAAAGGAAGTAGCTGACGTGGCGAAGGTGATTGCCGAACTCGCCACGGATGTACCTCCTCTCCTGCATCGCGTGCATCTGGTGGATCCGCACTCCATTGAGACGGCTGGCGTGGTTCTCCAGCACATCCAGCAGCGTCGGTGGCTCGCCGTTGGCCAGTGGGACGATGATGTCGGCGTCGGTCGACACGAACCGCAACACGTCGGACGGCTCGCTGCTGGCTGGCATGTCGGACCGGTGCACCGACCTAGCTTGCACCTTGCGATCGACAGCCGCCATAGGGTCCTTTGACCCTATGCCCTGCTTCTCTGCGTCGATCAGACTGAGAGCAGGTAGCAAGGAGAGAGCGGATGCGAACTCCAGACGTTGAAACGATTGCTTTTGACAGCCACTCGAGTCGGACCGTCTGCACTGTCACAGTCCGAGTCCCAATCGGGTGACGGTGTCTTTCACGAAGGTGGGGGTGGTCTGGTCGATGAATGCCAGGATCCACGCGTCGTTGCCGACCAGATAACGCGCTCGGGCCATGCGGGTCGACATGGAGTGCGCGATGACCTTGGCCACCGTGTTCGGGTTCCCCATGAAAGGTTGCGCCAGCCGTGTCAAAAGCAGCTCCCGCTTGTAGGCCTGCGTGTAGCGGGACCCTTCATGACGCGCCAATGCCTCCTGGTTGTCCTCCCATATGCCAGTTCGGAAACCCCCAGGTTCCACCAAGATGACCTTCACACCACTCGATGCCACCTCAATCCGTAGGGCGTCGCTTACCGCTTCGAGGGCGTGCTTGCACGCTTGATACCAACCGGTGAGCGGCGTGGTGGTGCGACCGTAGATAGAAGAGACGTTCACGATCCGGCCGGCACCGTTGCGACGCATCGCCGGCAGAGCCAGTCGGGCCAGCCGCATGGGCGCCACAGTCATGGTCTCGAGCTGCCGGCGCACGTCTTCATCCGAGGTGTCCTCGACGGCGCCGGTATTGCTGTAGCCGGCGTTGTTCACCAGCCCATACAACTCCAAGCCGCTGACTACCTCGGCGCATGCATCGGGATCGGTGACGTCGAGGATCGCAGGCTCTACGGTTACACCGGCCTCTGACGCAGCCCGGCGCAAGACCTCCGCTTTTTCACCGCTACGTACCGTCCCTATGGACCGATAGCCCCTCCGGGCCACCTCGATAGCGGTCTGGAGGCCTATACCCGAGTTGGCTCCTGTGGTGAGCACCACGCCCTTGGTCATGATCGGATGGTGCCACGGGCGTAGTGCGAGCGTCGACCGCCGGCCAGCCTCCGCCCAAGGAATGACGGGGCTTTGGACTCTGGTCAACCCCCGTTCGAAGTAGTAGAAGCAACTTGTAGGAGCGATCTACTAGGGAGGGGGCATCATGCTGGAGCCTACGGTCGATCACATTGGGCCTGTTGCTAGCGACTTCGAGGACATCGAGTGGGAGTTGTGCTGCTCGACCCGCGAAGCCGGAGTTGGGTACATCCTGTTCGCGAGCGCCGACCGTGTATTGCCCGTCCCAAGACCGCTGGACACCAACACCAGCACGAAGCCCTGGGCGGCCGCGTAAGACTCTGTCCGCCGGTTCTGTCCGCCAGTTCTGATCAGGGCCGTGTTGCCCGGTGGCGCAACGAGTACTTCCATGTCCTCGCCAACCGGGTTGTCGGTCGCAGGTCGGCATCGCTTATTGGCCGGCGACACCCCTGAGGTGACCGACGACATGATGCCTGCCCATCTACGACGTCCTAGACGCGTCCCCTGTTTGCTCTAAGGTGCTTGGGACAGAAGAGGGCAGGTCAGACGCACAAAGCGCCTCTAGCTCAACGGCAGAGCAACGGACTCTTAATCCGCAGGTTCCGGGTTCGAATCCCGGGGGGCGCACCCGATTCGACCAGGAAAAGTGCTGGTAGAGACCCATTTTCTGCCCAAGACGCGATGAGGTAGTCGTGTTCTTTGAATTTGCCCTTCACCCAACTACCCCTTGGACTGCCCCTTTTACTACCCCCTTGTTCGCGCTTGAAGAGGAAGTGCGCGCGGCGGGCTTAGCAAAGGAACGGTGAACGATGGACCTCGCACCTGAGGGCTTCGAGGGCAGGCCGGCGCGTCGGCTTGAATTCCACGAAACCGATCTACCGACCGACAGTCGTTCGGTGACATCCGCGGCTCGGCGATGGAGGGCCACCTGAGTCAGGTCGCTAGCGAGGAGTCCGACCTGAACTTATCGAATGGGCCTTTCGGCCCTGTCGCCAACGCGCCTCTTGCACCGAGAATCATGTGAGCCGATCAAGGGGGTAGGCCATGGGCCGAACCGGAACCCCCACCGTGGTGATGCGGGACGGGAAGATCGCGGTCGACAACCTCTACTACGACAATCTGGCCGTCGCCGCTCAGCTAGGGCTCCTTCCGCAAAACGTTACCGCAACAGCCTGAGAGGAGACCAAGGATGCTGACGATGAAGGAAGCGGCTACCGAGTTTCTTTCCAACAAGCGCATCGCCGTGACGGGCGTTTCGCGAAAAGGCAAGGAACACGGGGCCAACACGGTGTTCAAGCGGCTGCAGGACCGCGGCTACGAGGTCTTCGCGGTCAACCCCAACACCGATGAGGTCGCGGGTGCGCGCAGCTATCACGACCTGAAGAGCATCCCCGGTGGAGTCGACGCTGTCGTCATCGCCACCGCATCCTCCAGGGCAGAGGACACGATGCGTGAGTGCGACGAGCTCGGCATCAAGCACGTGTGGATGCATCGGGGCCCTGGTCGGGGCAGCGTCAGCGACGCCGCCACCGCCTACGGGCGTAAGCAGGGAATCACCGTCATCGACGGTGGCTGCCCATGCATGTTCGACCCGACCGCAGACTTCGGCCACAAGGTTATGCGCGTGGTCTACCGCCGACGAATGCCGAAGACAGTCTGACTCGGAGGGGAGCAACCATGGAAAACCTGGAAGTCATCGCTCGCTTCAAGATCCGTCCGGGTCAACTCGAAGGATTCGGGTCTCAAGCAGCCGACATGTTGCGACTTACCCGAGGGCAAGACAGGCACACGCTTCGTTGCGATTTCTTCATCAACGAGCGGCCTTTGACAACCCCACCAACTTCGTGCGGGTAATCGCCGACACCATCAAGCACTGAACCGTCTGTTGTTTCCCTATCCGAAGGTTGCGCGATTCATCCCCCAACGCCGGCTCACGGGCGCTTCTAACTCTCCTACCTTGGTGGTAGACTTTCCGCACGCCCAGAGGAAAGCCTTCGCCGAAGTTGGCGATCACTGTCGACCCGGAGGTTCATGAGCGGGTTGTAGCCGCGGCCGCCGAGGAGGGGTTGAGCGTGTCCGCATGGATGACGGCCGCGGCGCGCCGGGCTCTTCTCCTGCGAGATGGTCTGGCTGCGGTTGCCGAATGGGAGGCTGAGCACGGCCCGCTGACGGACTCCGAGCTGCGATCGGCGCGCGAACGCATCGCCGACGAGATCCGTGGCTCGAGTAAACGTCGATCGGCATGAGCGTCGTCTACGACGCAGGTCTCTTGGTTGCCGCCGACCTCAACGACCGCGACGTCTGGGCTGACCACCGTGTTCGCCTCGAAGTGGGCGTTGTTCCAGTGACGACTGCGCCGGTAGTCGCCCAAGTGAGCCGTTCACCACGCCAGGTGCAGCTGCGGAGGATCCTTCGCGGCTGCGACATCGTCGGTTTCACCAGGGACGAACCTCACGAGGTAGGCGCGCTGCTCTCCCGGGCCAGAGCCTCTGACGTTGTCGACGCACACGTTGTACTGACCGCGGATCGCGGTCGGTCGACCGTGCTGACCTCTGACGAGCAGGATCTTCAACGGCTTTCCGATTGCCTCCCTGAGCCGATCGTCGTTCAGTCGGTCGTGGCCGGGCGACGACGAAGGCGTCCATAGAAGCACTGGCAGGTATCACCAAATACTCGCCGGGAGCATCCCCAGTTTGTGCAGCCGAACCTGAACGGCAACGGGTCAACCTCACTGCATTTCGGCGGGGGAGCTATCGCCAATATCGCGACCCAGGACATCTGTCCGCTCAACGTCGCCGACCATTTGGCCTACTACTACGACCCCGTCGCCTACGCCTTGGCCGTCACTTACACCGCGCACCTGTACAACGCGATCTTCGTCGATCGCCTCCACAACGTGCCTGGGACCACAGCCGAGCCACCACTCAAGTGCTACGTCACTGCGATCTGCCAAGGGATGTCACCGAAAAGCCCACGTTGACCGTCGCTGTGACAACCACCTCCATATGGGCGAAACAGCGGGAAGGAAGGACACAACACGACCAAAAGGTCATCACTTCCCAGTGCTCGTCATATGATAATGCCGAACCGCTTGCTGGTCAGCTGGGTGGCTCGCCTTGAGCGTAGGGGTCGCGTGCCCAGTACGATCTTCGTGCCCGAGAACGGGGGAACCGGTATGGCGCAGTCGGTGTGTGTCGTCGGGGGCGGTGCGAGCGCGCTCGGTCTGGTGTGGTCGATCGCGAAGGCGAAGCAGCAAGGCAAGTTCAGCGACGAGCTGGAGATCACCATCCTGCACAGCGACCCACAGCTTGGCGGCCATTCGGCGTCGGTGGCGGTGCCATACCAGGGCCAAAACGTGATGCTTGATCTGGGCGTGCAGATGATCGCCCCCGCCATGTACCCCAATCTCGTGTCGATGCTCGAGTTGCCGGAGTTCGCTGGGGTCGAGCTTCAGCCGGTGCCGCTGAAGATCACGTGCGCGTTTCCCCCTGTCGGCGGTGCCACCCCGTACTGGGGCAACTTCGCCGACGACCAGAGCACCCCGCTGTGGCAGCAAGGCGCCGTCGATTGCTCGACGTTCGAGCGCCTCCTGTCGCTCGACCGATATTTGCCGATCGCGATGTCCGACTTCCTCAGCGCCAACAGCTCCGAGTTCCGCGATCTCCAGCTGTTCGAGAACTACTTCCTCGATCCGTACATGAGCATCATGAACGGCTACGGGAGCGCCCTGCTCGACCAGCTCTACGTCCCCGAAGTGGCCTTCCTGTTCGACAACAGCTACGCCAGCTTCACAAACTGGTCGAGCGACTTCGCCCGGTTCAAGGATGGGTCGGTAGCGTGGATCAACGCCATGCAGGCCTTCGCAATGGGCCAGCTCGGCAGCGACCTGACGATCGACTGCAACGTCACCGCGACCCAGGTCTATCCCGCCGGCGACCAGGTCGAAGTGACGTGGAGCCACAACTTGAGCGGGGTCGAAGAAGGCGCGCTGTTCGACATGGTGGTCATCACCGTCGACCAGGCGACGTGCGGCCAGCTCCTCGACAACTCCGCCAACCAGCAAAGCGGGCTCTGGTCGTTCTTCGAGCAGTACGTCGGGCAGTCCGTCTGGAACCTGCAACCCGGGTACTGCTACTTACACCAGGACGAATCGATCCTGGCCCCTGGCATCGTCGCTGCGGGCGAGGAGACGCTCCAGTTCACCGCCTATTGGGCCACCCAACAATCACCGTACGACCTCACCTACTCGTTCACTACCTACATCGAGAGCAACCTTGTCGGGATCGAGGACCCTGCGTTCAACTACTACCTCACCATGTACGGGTTCGACCCGACCCAGCCGTCTCCGGTGCCGGTGCCCATCCCGTCCAACCCAATCCAGCCCACGCCGATGAACTGGACCCACGGCATGTGGATGCCGATGTTCTCCTTCCACGCCAAGGAGACGTTCCACCAGGCTCAGAGCGTGAGCCCCATCCGCCAGCCGCTGGACGGTCAGCGGCGCACCAACATCTTCTTTGCCGGCAACAACCTCACCATGGACTCGGAGGAGGGCGCGCTGGTGTCGGGGCTGGCAATAGCCGAATACGTCTTCGGGATCCCCGTCGCCGATCTGATCACCGAGGTTTCCCACAGCGCGCTGTCCCGCGCCATGTACCTGGCGTTGTTCGAGCTCATGTTCCCCGGGATCGTGGACGCGTCGTCGAGCACGGTCCCGTTACTGGCCGCCATGCAACGACGGCCGTGACGGAACCGCCGTCCCCAGGGAGCGGCGCCGACCGCGCACCAGGTGAGCGGCGACAGATCACGGTCATGTTCTGCGACCTCGTCAGCTCGACCGAGCTCGGGTCTCGCCTCGACCCCGAGGACTTTGGCGAAGTCGTCAACCGCTACTACCAGATGTGTTCCGAGGTGATCACCTCGCACGGCGGTTATCTCGCCAACTACCTCGGTGACGGCGTCCTCGCGTACTTCGGATATCCGGCCGCGCAGGAAGACAGCGCGCAGCAGGCCGCACGGGCCGCGCTCGCCGTGCAACGCGCCTCGACGACGGACCCCGAGGGCGAGACGCTGCCGATGCGGATCGGCATCAACACCGGCGTGGTCATGGTGGACGACGTCGGCGGCAACGCCCAAGCGGGTCGCATCGCCCTCGGCGGGCCGATGAACGTGGCCGCTCGCGTCGAGAGCCTCGCCCAACCTGGCGAGGTGTTGGCCACCGAGACGACATACCGGCTGATCGAGGGCGCCTTTCAGCTCACTGACCGGGGCTCGCATCAGGTGAAGGGGCTCGCCGAACCGATTCGCGTATACCGCGTCGATGCCGAGGTGCCCCGCGGTCGGGGTCGCAGGGTCCGACCGCGCGCATCGACGTTCGTTGGCCGGCGTTCGGAGCTGGAGGCGCTCGCCTCGGCGTGGAGCGCGGCCCGGACCGGCCACGGTCAGGTGGTGGTGATCGAGGGTGAGCCCGGCATCGGCAAGTCTCGCCTCGTCGCCGAGTTCGGTCTGGATCTGGCGAGCGGGCCGCCCGGCGAATGGATCCAGGTCGACACCTCCCCCCTGCTCGATCGCACGCCGTTCGGGCTCATACGGGACGTGCTCTCCGAGATCGCCGCGGTGCCTGACGTGGCCGGCCTCCTTGACGGCGAGGGGCAGCCGGGGCTGTCGCTCAACCCCGAGCAGCGGCGCAAGCAGGTCATCGCCCGGCTGACGAGCAGCATCCTGGCATCGGCGGACCGCGCGCCAGCAGCGCTGGTCATCGAAGACCTCCACTGGGCCGACCCGACGTCGGTCGAAGTCCTCGCCGCCGTGCTCGAAGAGTCGGCACGCAAGCCGTTGCTCGTCGTGTTCACGGTGCGGCCGGGGTTCGTGTTCCCGTGGCCGCAGCCGGCAAACCACCGCCGGCTGGTCCTGCCGCGCCTGTCCCCGCCTGACACGGCCGCCATCATCCGCAGCGTGATCGGCGACGCACCGGCCGCCGACGTGGTCGAGAGCGTTGTTAGCCGTTCGGATGGTGTCCCCCTCTTCGCTGAAGAGCTGGCCAAGAAGATGGGGGAGGATCCCGGTGTCCAGCGCGCCGTGCCGCTCACGCTCTACGACGTGCTCATGACGCGGATCGACGGGCTAGGGCCGGCCAAGCGAGTGGCCCAGATCGCAGCAGTCATCGGCCGGGACTTCGACGCGCCGCTCCTCGAGGCCGTCGCCGAGCTCCCGTCCGATGAGGTGGACCGCGCGCTGGCGCGGCTGTCCGACCTTGATATCGCCGCCGACCGCGGAAACGGGTCCTACCGTTTTCGCCACGCCTTGATCCAGGAAGCGGCGTACGACTCCCTCCTGCGGCGGGACAGGGTCGACATCCACCGCCGCATCGCGGAAGAACTCACCTGTGATATCGCACCGTACGAGGTCGTCGCCCACCACCTGACCGAGGCAAACGAGCTGGAGCGAGCTGCGGTGGCATGGCAGGAGGCGGCCCGGAGGGCGGCTGCTCGCTCGTCGCACGTCGAGGCTGTCGCCCACTCGCGCTTGGCGTTGGACCTCCTGGCTCGGCTCCCGGACAACCCGTCCCGTGCGCAAAGCGAGCTGGTCTCCGCGATGCGCATACACGCCTCGCTGCAAATCACGAAGGGCTTCGGCGCGCCCGAGACAATGCAATCGGCGGAGCAAGCGCGGGCATTGACCGAGCGGCTTGACGATGACCGCGCCCGGGTAAAGGCGCTCTACGGCCTGTGGTCCGCGACGCTCAGCGCCGGACGGCTCAGCCAAGCCCACGACCTCGCGATGCACCTGATGTCGGTCGCCGAAGGGACGGGCGATGAGACGTTGATCATGCTGGCCGACTGTGCTCAAGCGGGCGCGCTCCTCAACCTGGCCGACCTTGCAGGCGCCATCTTCCACGCCCGCCGCGTCCTCGACCTGGGCGGCTCTGGACCAAAGCAGGTCATGGCCGCCCTCTACGGGGCGGCCGCAGCCAGCGTGATGGGGCGCATCCGGCTGGCTCGGAAATGGACCGCACAGCTTCGTGAGTGGGCGGACTCGCCAAGCTCGAGCCCGATCGTCACGATCCTTGCTATGCAAGCCGCGCTGGTGCCGGCAGTCTGGCTCCGAGAGTTCGAAGAGGTGGAGATCAACGCCACGCGGTTGCGCGAATACGGGCTGGCGCTCGACCTACCGATCTTCACCGCGTGGGCCGATATCTACGGCGGCTGGGCCTTGGCCCATCGCGGCGACCCGAACGGAGGGGCGTCCCGCGTGGAAGAAGGTGTCACCATCCACATCGGCATGGACCAGCTGCTGGGCATCAACCACTCGCTGGGTCTGCTCGCGGAGGCGCAGCTGCTCGCCGGCAAGTGCGATCAAGGATTGGACGCGCTCCGTCGGGCCGAGGCCTACGACGAGCTGGCGGTCCAACGCCAGCACACTCTCGAGCTGCACCGTTTGCGCGGCTTGCTCTCCTCAGCCATGGGCGGGAAGGACTACGAGGTGGAGTACTTCCTGCGCGCCTCCCTCGGCGAGGCCACCGACATCGACGCCCGGCTCTTGGTGTTGCGTACATCGACAGACCTGGCCCGCTGGCTCGCGGATCACCATCGGCGGGACGAGGCCCGTGCGCTGCTGGTGTCGGCTCTGGAGGCGGTCGATCAAGAGGAGCAGGCGGACATCGCCGATGCCGAGATGGTGCTCGCGGCCCTGGCTCCGTAGCGCCCGTCACCCGCATTCGGTCGCGACGCGATGTTCCCTCCGCTGACCGTCGACGCCGTGATCACCAACCTGCCGACTCACGCCGAGCACTTCATGACCCCGCCCTACCACCCTTCGGTCCCGTCCCAATCCCAGCTGGGCAGCGGAAGGTCGCTCGGCACATCGTCGGGTGTGCTCCATCTGTGATTGAGCATCG
>DASUWA010000059.1 GCA_036378675.1 Acidimicrobiales bacterium | reverse complement strand
GGCCACTGCTTCAGCAGCCGCTCGCTGTCCCGGCCGAGCTGTTCGCGGGCCTGGTCGGCCAGGTCGGCCACGGTCTGCCGGGTGTCACCCTCGAGCTCGGCCGCGACCTCGGTGAGCCGCTGCAGGCGGCGGGCGGCCTCGACCTCGCGGGCGGTCTGCTCGTGGTAGCCGCGGACGGTGGCCGCGATGTCGCCCAGGTAGTTGACCCGTTCCGGCGGGATGACGGGAGCCGCGCCGGTGGACGTGCGGCCGGTGGCGGCGGGCAGCACACCCTCCCCCAAGGGCAGCCCCTTTTCCTTCAGCAGCCCGCCCAGGTGCTGGTAGAGCGCGGTCACCCCGTTGTCGTTGAAGGTCGCGGCGCTGGTGCCGAACACCGGCATGTCCTCCGGACGGGCCCCGAACGCCTCCCGGTTGCGGACCAGCTGCCGGGACACGTCGCGCAGGGCGTCGGCCCCGCCGCGCCGCTCGAATTTGTTGATCGCCACCACGTCGGCCAGGTCCAGCATGTCGATCTTTTCCAGCTGGGACGCGGCTCCGAATTCCGGGGTCATCACGTAGAGGGACAAGTCAACGTGCGGGACAACCGCCGCGTCGCCCTGACCGATCCCCGGTGTCTCCACGACGATCAAATCGAATCCGGCCGCCTTGAGCGCCGCGATCGCCTCATCGAGCGAGTCGGGGAGCTCGCTGATTGCTCCGCGGGTTGCCATCGAACGGAAGTACACCCGGCCGGTGTCGAGAGCGTCGGCATCGATTGAGTTCATCCGAATGCGATCGCCTAGTAGGGCGCCGCCGCCCCTTCGCCTGGTCGGGTCCACCGCCAGAACGGCGATGCGCAGCTTGTCCTCCTGGTCGATGCGAAAACGTCTAACCAGTTCGTCGGTCAGCGACGACTTTCCGGAACCACCTGTTCCTGTGATTCCGAGAACAGGGACTGCCGGCGCCTCGGCCAGCGCCGCGGCCATCTCGACCGGTAGGCACCTTGATTCCGCCGCGGTGATGGTGCGCGCCAGGATCTTCTGGTCTCCTCCGGCAAGCCGATCGACATCGGCCCCCGATGGGGGCTCGAGCGGATGATCGCACGCCTCGATCATCGTGTTCACCATCGCGGCGAGTCCGAGCTCCTGCCCGTCGTGCGGCGTGAAGATCCTCGCCACGCCGTAGTCGTGGAGCTCGGCGACCTCGGAAGCGACGATGGTGCCGCCGCCCCCTCCGTAGACCTTGATGTCACCCCGACCTTCCGCGCCCAACCGGTCGACGAGGTACTTGAAGTACTCGATGTGCCCGCCCTGATAGGAGCTGACCGCCACCCCCTGAACGTCCTCCTGGACCGCAGCGGTCACGACTTCGTCGACCGATCGATTGTGCCCTAGATGTACGACTTCAGCGCCTTGCGACTGAAGCAGGCGGCGCATGATGTTGATCGCCGCGTCGTGCCCGTCGAACAGGCTCGCGGCGGTGACGAACCGCACGGGATGCTCGGGGCGGTGCAGCTCTCGAGGGTGCGCTTCCGGACGGACCATGTCGCCACTCACAGGTCGACCCTACCAGATACTAGGACGTCCTAGTATCTGGCCTGCTCAGTCAGTACGACAGCACCTTGCGGGCGCCGGCGACGATGTCGTCAACCTGGGGGAGGATCGCCTTCTCGAGTGTCGGCTCGTAGGCGACGTGCGTGTCGGTCGCTCCAATACGGCCGACCGGCGCATCCAGGTCCGAAAACGAGTGTTCCGCGACCCAAGCAGCCACCTCCGCCCCGAATCCGGCGGTGAGAATGTCCTCGTGCACGACAAGCACCCGGCTTGTGCGGGCCACTTGCTGTCCGACGAGCTCCTTGTCCCAAGGAAGTATCGAACGAAGATCGACCACACCTACCGACACGCCTTCCGATTCTTCGAGCTGAACCGCCGCCTGGCGTGACTTCTCAACCGTCGCGCCCCATGTAACGATCACCAGCTCGTCGCCGTCGCGCACCACCCGCCCCTTGCCGAACGGGATCTGGAAAGCCCTGGACGGGAACGGATCCTTCGTATACGGCTGGCGAAGCAGGTGCTTGTGCTCGAGGAACATCACCGGATCCTCTGCCTGAAGCGCGGTGCGGAGAAGTCCCACCGCGTCCCGTGCCCTCGAAGGCATGACCACGGTCAAGCCAGGTATGTGGGCGAAGATCGACTCGCCTGACTGAGAGTGCCAGATCGCCCCGCCCGCCAGGTAACCCCCTATCGGGACACGGAGAACCATCGGGCAGGTGAATGCGCCGTTCGATCTCCATCTGATCGTCGCAGCTTCGGTCTTGATCTGCTGCATCGCAGTCCATATGTAGTCAAAGAACTGGACCTCGGGAATCGGGCGAAGCCCGCGGAGTCCTTGGCCGATAGCGCGGCCGACGATGTTCGCCTCGGCGAGCGGAGTGTTGTAGCAACGGGCCAGCCCGAACTCACGTTGCAACCCGAAAGTGGTGCCGAACACCCCGCCCTTGCCCTCGACGTTGGCCAAGACCGTCTCGCGAGCATCCGCAACGTCCTCACCGAAAACTCGTATCCGCTCGTCCTCCGCCATCTGCTCCCGCAGGGTCCGCCGGATGGCCTCCCCGAGGGCCACGACCTCACCCTCGCCGCCGTCCGCCTGCTCCGCGTCCGGGTCTACCCGGGGCAGATTCACGACCTGCTCGGTGACCGTGATCGGGTCCGGTCGGCGGGCGTTGAGGGCATGGCGGGCCGCGGCGACGACTGTCTGGCGCGCCTCCTCTTTCAGGTTCGCAACTTCCTCGGGCGTCATGAGCCCGCCGTCGACCACGGCCTTCTCGAACAGGAGCAACGGGTCATGCTCCGACTCGGTCGCCAGTTCGTCGGCCGATCGGTACTTGCTTTGTGTGTCCGCCGAAGAGTGGGAGTACGGGCGGGTCACCGTCGCGTGGACGAGCGCTGGGCCGACACCGGCGCGCACCTCTGCCACGATGTCGGCCGCCCGAGAGCGAACCTCGAAATAGTCCCTGCCGTCGAGCGTATGAACGTGAAGCCCGCGAAACCCTCGCACCAGTTCCGAAACCGGCGCCGGCGATTGATCGGCCGACGGCACCGAGATCGCGTACCCGTTGTCGGCGACCACGTACAGCATGGGCAGGTGCAGCGTGCAAGCAGTGTTCAGGCTCTCCCAGAACTCCCCTTCGGAAGTGGCACCTTCTCCGAGAGAGACGTAGGTGAGCTCGTCGCCGTGTGCGGTGCAACCCGGTAGCTGGCGACGGGAGATGTAGCGAGAGGCTTCGGCGCAACCGACGGCAGGTAAGCACTGGCTCCCGGTCGCGCTCGACTCCGTAACCACGTTGAGTCTCTTGTACCCCCAGTGGCATGGCATCTGCCTGCCACCGGATGCCGGGTCGTCCGCCGAGCCCACCGCCAACTCGAGGATCTCCTCCGGGGAAACGCCCAGCGCGAGCATCAACGCCCGATCCCGGTAATACGGGAAGAACCAGTCGTAACCGGGCCGAAGGTACCTTCCGAATCCGAGCAGAAGAGCCTCGTGACCCGCGCCTGATATCTGGAAAAAAACTCGGCTCTGCTTCTGCAAAGCGATCTCACGATCGTCGAGGAATCGCGAGACCCAGGCCGTGCGGAAGTCGTCGCGCACCTCGTCAACCGGTATTCCCCGGAATGTTCCCTCCTCGGGAGCTGCGACCGGCCGCAAGTGAGCCCTCCGGAACGACGACGGTTTGCGAAGTGGAGCAGCCATAGACGTCCGCATCGTACGACCGCGGAGCCCGTACCGGAGGTTATCGCCGCTATCCAGGCTGCGTAACCATCAGCGCGAGCGCCACGACAAACAGCAGATCGGATCCGATTCCGGCCCACATGAGGATGCGACCATCCCGAGCCGGATGCTCCCATCGCCGGAGGCGAGCCTCGGCGGGTCGCACGGCAGCGAACAGGATCGCGGTTGCGGCGATCCAGACGATCGAGCCGCCGATAATCCAGACGTCGGTGAGGTCGCCACTTCGGTCGTCGGCAAGAAGCGCGCCGAGGCCAAAGAACGGCACTGGGACGACAAGCCATTCGGCAAGCCCAGGGGACGTGAAGTACCGCCCGACTTCAGACCGGTTCCCCGGGTCCCGCGCCAGCGCCCCGTAGACCCCACTGACGGCCACCGCGCCGAACCCCACGACAGCGCACACCACGTGTAGGACGACCAACGCGTCGTAGAGCCCTTGAGAAGTAGCGAGCACGGGAGGGGCCATCACAGAAGGGGCCATCACAGAAGGGGCGGGCACGGATGGAGATCTTTGCGCGGCTACCTTCTCGGCGATGCGATGGGTCCTGGCCTTTTCCGCCGTTCTTGCTTTAGCCGCCGGCTGCGGTAGCTCCCGCGGGAGCGGCGCACCCGCGACGTCGAGCACGACGGCGACGACTTTGGCCCCGGCAACGACTACGACGACGTCGTGGGCACCCACAGCTGCACAGCCGACTCCAGACGCGGCGGCGGCCCACCTCGTGTCCGCATGGGCTACCAACAACCGCACCGCCGGGATAGCCATTGCGTCGCCTTCGGCGGTCGACGCGTTGTTCGCCCAGCCGTACCCTGCCGGCTACCTCCAGTCGAGGGGCTGCACCTCCGGAGCCAATCCGGCCACGTGCACCTACCGGAACACCAGGACCGACGGGATCTACGAGATCGGGGTCACCTCGGGACCGGGCGGTTGGTACGTGTCGTCGGTCACGCCCGAGACCTGATTTCGGAACTGCCGACCCTGGCGATCGCCTCCGCCTTGAGCCGCTTGTAGTCGACCTTCCCGTTGGGCGCCCGCCCGATCGTCTCCACGATTACTACGTGACGAGGCGCTTTGTAGCCGGCGAGATGGCTCCGCACGCTGTCGATCAGATCGGCATCCGCGGGTGGATGTGCCGATTGGGAGAGCTCGACGACCGCGGTCACCACCTCACCGAATCGTTCGTCGGGTATGCCGACGACCACCGCGTCCTCGACAGCGGGATGGAGCTTCAAGATCTCCTCCACCTCCTCGGGAAACACCTTCTCTCCCCCGGAGTTGATGCAAACCGATCCTCGCCCCAGCAGCTTCACCGATCCGTCGGATCCGACAGTGGCGTAGTCCCCAGGTACCGTCCACCTTTCCCCATCGATGACCCGGAATGTCCCGGCGCTCTTTTCCGGGTCCTTGTAGTAGCCGATCGGTCCACGACCTTTGATCGCGACCATTCCCTGCTCGCCACTTCCGGGGCTCACGTCGCGCCCATCCTCGGTGATCACCCGAGTGTTGGGTCCGAGCAGGAATCCACCTGTGGACGCCGTCGCGCCCGCCTTGGAGCTCGAACGGGCCATTCCGATGGCCTCCGACGATCCGAGGTTGTCGATCATCAGCAGTTTGGGTTGGTGCCGCAGGAGCCCGGCCTTGACCTCCTCTGACCAGATCACGCCGGAGCTGATGACGAGCCACAGGGAGGAGATGTCCCACCGGCCCGGGTTCGCATCCAACGCTGCGAGTATCGGCTTGGCAAAAGCGTCGCCGACGATAGAAAGCTCCGTCACCCGCTCCTGGGATATGACGTCCAGAAGCTCCTCCACGTCGAAGTGCCGCGCAGTAGGCAGGACGATGGTCCCGCCGCTGTTCAGCACGGACATCGCGGTAAACAAGCCAGTCCCGTGCATGAGAGGCGGTCCGGGCAGAAGCTTCGCCGGTGGATACTTCTGCGGGCCGGCCAGTATCGCTTTGACGTCTTGGCGGGAACCGGACTCGGGATACCGGATCTCCCCGGTCCGGTTGAGTACTGCGAACAGGTCGTCCTGGCGCCACATCACGCCCTTCGGCATCCCGGTAGTCCCACCGGTGTAGATGAGTAGAAGGTCGTCACCGCTTCGCCCCCAAGAACCGCGTACGTGCTGTGGTTCCGCCACGGCGGAAGCCGCGTTCTCGTAAGGAGTCGCCCAGCTCGGACAGGGTCCTGAGCCATCGTCTACCCACAGCCACGCCCCTATCCGTGAAAGGTTTGCCCTGACCGCCTCGGCTCGATCCGCGAACGAGCCGTGGAAGACGACCGCCTCGACATCCGCGTTGTCCCACAGGTAGGTGAGCTCCTCCGCGGTGTAGCGATAGTTGGTGTTCACCGGGACGGCGCCGACCTTGAGCGCGGCAAAGAGCGATTCGAGGTACTCGGGTGAGTTGTACAGGTACTGCGCGACCTTCCCCTGCCTGCCTAACCCTGCGTCCAGAAGGTTCTTCGCAACTCCGTCCGCCCGGGCGTCGAACTGTCGCCAGTCATAGAGCCGGTGACCTTGGGTGACGGCGGGGCGCTCCGGGTGGACTTCTGCCACGGCCTCCCAGACGTCGGCAAAGTTCCAATTGCTGGGCGGCGTCACGCCCGGGAGGCCCCGGGCAGGATCTCCCAAGTGGACGGCTCACCGACGTTCTCCGTGATGACACCCACGTTGCGCAGGTAGTTGAGGTGTGCGAGGGCCTCTCCGACCGCCGCCCTTCTCATGAACCCCTGGATCTGGTCCCACGGTTTGTTCCAGGTCATCTTGCTGGCTATCCCCCAGGTCGTCGTCACTCCGTCGCGTATGGCGGCGAACACCTCGTCGAAACGCGCCTGATGGTGCGCCTTGAGCTGCGCGACCCTCGCCGGCAGGTCGTAAAAGCGGTATTCGTGGGCCGGCAGCACCTCGTCGGTGTCGTAGGCGGCGACCCGGTCGAGAGACCGTAGAAAGTCACCAAGCGGGTTGGGGCCGGCTTGGGGATGGAACGAGATGTTCGGCGTAATTCGCGGCAGGACGTGATCACCGGAGAGCATGAGGCGATTCGCGGGCTCGTAGAAGCACAGGTGCCCGGGAGAATGGCCGGGCGTCCAGATCGCGGTCAGGTCCCAGCCGGGCACCTCGGGGCGGTCGCCGTCCTCCATCAGAACGTCCGGTGTCACCGCCCAAACGAATCCTCGGACTGGCATCGATGCCTGCTTCAGGGAGTCGATCTCCTCCGAAGGCGCGCCGTCGCGCCTCAGCATCGCCGCCATCTTCTCGATCAGCTCACCGGGCTCGTCGTAGCGCTCCCCGATCAGATCGGCGTCCGCAGGGTGGAGCGCCACCCACGCACCGGAGGCCTCCCTGATCCGGCCCGCGAGGCCGTAGTGGTCGGGATGGATGTGGGTGACGAGCACGCCTTGCACATCCTTGACGTGAAAACCGGCCTCATCGAGCCCTGAGACAAGTGTCTGGTAGGCGTCGTCGGTGTTCCACCCTGCATCGATCAGATACGGCCCCCGCTCGGTTTCGAAGGCGTACACCAGCACGTAACGCAGCGGATTGTTCGGGATCGGCACCGGGATGCTCCACAAGCCCGGCCTCACTTTCTCCACCGGGGGGAGTGGGTCTCCCGGCAGAGACGCGGCGTCGTTCTTCACGGAGTCGGCCATCCCGACAGCTTGCCAGGAGCGCCAGCCGAATGCCCCATCCGGGGATTACTACGATGGGCGGCCTCATGGCTGCCCCAACCGTGTCAGCAGTGCTCGACCGAGCCCGGTCCAAGCTCATCCGGGATCAACAGCGGCTTCTTCCGCCAGAGCTGGAGACGCTGGCCAACCTCGGGGAAGAAGATCTGCCCCTCTTGACAGAGTTGGCCCACGACGTGCGCCGAACGTGGTGCGGCGACGCCGTCGAGGTAGAAGGGATCCTGTCGGCCAAGACCGGGGGGTGCCCGGAGGATTGCCATTTCTGCGCGCAGTCGTCCCGTTTCGACACCCCGGTGCTCGCGACCCCGTTCCTTGACACCGACGAGGTTCTGAGAGCGGCGCGGGAGACCGCTGCGCTCGGTGCGAGCGAATTCTGCATCGTGCTCGCCATTCGGGGTCCTGACGAGCGGACCATGCGCCGGCTCATCGACTTGGTCCCGCTGGTCCAGCAGGAGTCAGGCCTGAACGTCGCAGTATCCGCTGGAATTCTCGACCGTACCCAGGCTTACCGCCTGGCAGAGGCGGGAGTCCACCGGTACAACCACAACCTCGAGAGCGCACGGTCCTTCTTCCCCGAAATAGTCACGACGCACTCGTGGCAGGAGCGCTACGACACCTGCCTACTGGTCAAAGAAACCGGTATGGAGCTTTGCTGCGGCGTCCTTCTCGGAATGGGAGAGTCGGACGCGCAGCGCCTCGAGCTGATCGACCAGCTGACATCCCTGCAGCCCCAGGAAGTCCCGGTGAACTTTCTCGATCCCAGACCCGGCACGCCTTTGATGATCCGCCCCCCGGTGACCCCCTTGGAAGCGATCCGTTGGATCGCCCTCTTCCGTCTTGGTCTCCCAGATGTCATTCTCCGCTACGCCGGCGGGAGGGAGATAACTCTTGGGGACCTGCAAGCCATGGGCCTGACCAGTGGCATAAACGCCCTGATCGTTGGGAACTATCTCACCACGCTTGGCCGAGACCCCGAAGAGGACCTGACCATGCTCAAAGATCTCCAGATGCCGATCGGCTCGCTGTCGAAGGTGCTCTGATCACGAAGCGTTGCAGTGGTTGTGGTCGGTTGTCGACTGAATGTCCCACTGCGGGTAGATGCCGCGGCCAGTTCGAACCTCCGCGATTCTGCACCCAATGCGGACGTCGCCTTCGGGTGTTGATCATCCCCACTGGCTGGACCGCGACTTGCCGCGATCACGGCGAGCAAACGGGCTGATCATCTGACGACGCTATTGTCCACCACGCCGGTCGACGTCGACACTAAGGATGAACGATGAGACGGCTCGCAGCGATCGTGGCGGTGTGCTTGACAATCGGGTCTTCCCTTTCCGCGTGTAGTGGGGCGTCAGGCAGAACTCCGGTAAGGGGCGGAACGCTCAACATGCTCGGCACCGGCGATGTCGACTACATGGATCCAAACGTCTCCTATTACACGACCGGCTATCTGGGATTACGCATGTGGAGCCGTCAGCTGCTCACCTATCCTGCGGTGGCCGGACGGACAACCAATCCGGTCCCCGATCTCGCCACCCAGGTTCCCAGCAGGTCGAACGGCGGGGTCAGCTCCAACGGGCTCACCTACAAACTGACGATCCGACCGGGCGCGATGTGGAACACGTCGCCGCCGCGACAAGTGACGGGCCACGACGTCGTCCGTGGAGTCGAACGCACCTGCAACCCGGCGCAACCCTTTGGCGGACTCGCCGACTTCGAGACGCTCATTGCAGGCATGCAGGCCTTCTGCGACGGCTTTGCGAAAGTTTCCCCCACCGTGGCTGCGATCAAGGGGTTCCTGGCGTCGAACTCCGTGCCCGGAATCAGAGTCGACTCCGCAAACCCCCTGTCGGTGACGTTCACGCTGACCCGCCCCGCGACTTACTTTCCGAACCTGCTCGCAATTCCGGCTCTGTCACCTGCCCCCGTCGAGTTCCTCAACTACGTACCTGCCAGCCCTGACCTCGCCCAGCACACCGTCTCCGACGGGCCCTACGAGATACTGAGCTACACGCCGGCGAAATCGATCGTGTTCGTTCGCAACCGTGCGTGGAACGGGGAAACAGACCCTGCGCGCAAGGCGTACGTAGACCGAATCGTGGTTTCCGAAACCGAGACGCAGCAACAAGTCGAGCAGCAGCTCTCGACCAATTCCCCGGGTGCCGACATGGGGTGGGACTCCCCGATCCCGACCGCGTCGGTGCCGGCCTTCCTTGCGGCCAAGAATCCGCGGCTGACACTTGGGCCGACCTTCGGGACCGATCCGTTCCTGTTGTTCGACACTGCCTCACCAAACAATGGTGGTGCGTTGAGAAAAGTGAAGGTTCGGCAAACACTCGAGTACGGCATCAACCGGTCGGAGCTCATACGGGCCGCGGGCGGACCTCAGGTCGCGCCCCCTCTGACGCATGTTCTTCCTCCAGGCGTCGTCGGTTCCAAACCCGCGGATCCGTATCCGTACGACCCGGCCAAGGCAAGGCGGATGCTGCGATCGGATGGCACACCGAGCCTCCGCCTGAAGGTTCTCTACCAGGCGAACCTGGACTTCGAGGCTCGGATGTTCCAAATCATTCAATCGGAGCTCGGGAAGGTCGGCGTGAGCGTGACCGGCGTCGCAAACAACTCGAGTGACTTCTACACCAAGTACCTGGAAGTCCCTGCGGTAGCTCACAACGGCACCTGGGACCTCGCACTCGCCCAGTGGGTGCCAGATTGGTACGGGAACGCTGCGTTCTCTTTCTTCTTCCCGCTCTTCGCGGGGCCGGGTTCGTTTCCCCCGCAGGGGAGCAACTTCGGCTTTTACGATGACCCGACGACCAACAAGCTCATCCACGAGGCGGCCTCCACCACGAGCGTGTCCAAAGCCGGGTCGCTTTGGGCACAAGCCGACCGACAGGTGATGGCAGATGCGGTCATCTACCCCATCACCTCTCCGGCGGTGCCCGTCTACCACGCCGCTCAAGTGCACAACGCAGTGTTCGTCCCAGACCTGTTTCAGTTCGACCCGACCAATGTCTGGTTGACGCCCGGGCGAAACGGAGGGTGAGGTTGGATCGGAACGCTATGCCGAGTGCGATGACGCCCAATCAGCCAGCGCATCAGCATCCAGCGCGTTGACGATCCGTTCGACCTGCACACCCGCTTCCGCCGCCTGCTCGCACCCGAGACCGATCCACTCCAGCTGCCCCGGCGCGTGGGCGTCCGTGTCGATACTGATGTAACACCCGGCTTCGACAGCGAGCGTCAACAGCTCTGGCGGAGGGTCGCGACGTTCGGGCCTAGAGTTGATCTCTACCGCAGTTCCGGTCCGCAGGCACGCCTCGAACACCTTGTGCGCGTCGAATGTCGAGGGTTTGCGGCCTCGGCCGACGATGATCCGCCCGGTGCAGTGACCGAGGATGTCCGTGCGCGGGTTCTCTATCGCACGGACCATCCTCCGGGTCATCTCCGGAGCCTCCATCCGGAGCTTCGAGTGAACGCTGGCAACAACCACGTCGAGCCGGTCGAGCAGTTCGTCTTCCTGGTCGAGAGACCCGTCCTCCAAGATGTCGACTTCGATTCCGGTCATCACCCGAAATGGCGTCAGCTTCTCGTTCAGCTCGTCGATGAGAGCCAGCTGGCTACGCAGCCTGGCGGGATCCAATCCGTGAGCCACGGTGAGACGGGGGCTGTGATCGGTCATCACCAGGTAGGAGTGCCCGAGGGCTGCCGCTGCCGTCGCCATAACCTCGACCGGGCTCCCGCCGTCGGACCAGTCCGAATGGCTGTGGCAATCCCCTTTCAGCACCGAACGAACCTCCGTCGCTTTCTCGCTCAGTCCTGGCTCACCCCGCCCCTCGAGCTCAGCGAGGTAGCCGGGGGTTTCGCCGGCGAGCGCCTCCGCCACGACCCTTCCCGATGTCTCTCCTACCCCTGGAATGTCCCGCAGGCGGCCCGCCCTCCAGAGCGCCTCCAGCTCCCCCGGTTCGACCGACTGAATGGCGGCAGCCGCCCGCCTGAAAGCCCTCACCTTGTATGTCTCGGCGCGTCCCCGCTCGAGGAGATACGCGATGCGTTCCAGAGCCTCGACAGCGAAAGTCACCGGTTCGGTCACGGACCTCGAAGCTAGTGGCCCGGTGCGGCGGTTTCGTGTGGTCCGGGCTACGGGTACAACTGATGAAAGGCGGATCGAGATAGTTGGAGGAACTTTGGCCCAGCGGGTGTGGCCTCGGCCGTTGCTGTACAGGTGTCTGGCGCCGTGGCTCGCGGATCTCGGCGACGCGCGTCCGGTAAAGGCTTGGGTCATCGGCGGCGACGACGATGTCTGCTCGATCACTAGGACTGTTGCAGCACGCGCGGCGCATCGCGGTCAGCCGGGGCATCAGGTGCAGATGAAGCTGTACGCCACCCTCCTGTCAGGCAAAGGACAGGAGCAGGACGCTGCTGATCGGGCCAAGCAAACGGTGCAGGATGACCACTGGCCCGAGCTGCGTGTTGACCTGAGCCTCAGGGAGCCCGGAGAGCAAGTGGACCTGGCGGCCGTGCACAGCTGCAGGAGCCGCGACCCTCGCTGGCGTCAGGCGTGGGACACGGTTCGGCCGGGAGGGCGCCTCCTCCTCGACCACAGGCCACAACAGCAGCCGGACGGCATGGTGACCGTCGAAGGTTCTGGTCTGCTCTTCGAGAAGCGTGCCGAGTCCAGGGACATCTCGGCGGAAGCCGTCGGTACCCACGCGAGCCAAGACAGCCTCATCAACGACCACATGGCGTTGGCCCGGTCGCTCGCGCGGCGCTTCGAAGGTCGCGGCGAAGCGGCGGAGGAACTGCGGCAGGTCGGGCTCGCGGCTTTGGTCAGCTGCGCACGACGTTTCGACCCTTCCAGAGGTGTCCCCTTCTCGTCCTATGCAACCGGGAGCATCCTCGGCGAGCTCAAGCGGCACTTCCGTGACCGAGCGTGGGGAATGAGGGTCGGCAGAGCTACTCAAGAGACCTACCTCGAAGTCAACCGCGCGAGGGAGACGCTGTCACAGGTCAACGGCCGCTCCCCGACGATTCAGGAGATCGGCAGAGACATAGGTGTCAGCGAAGAAAGAGTCGTGGAAGCGATGGACGCCGAACGGGGCTACTGGCTGGCTTCACTCGACGCTCCGAGAGAAGACACTGGAGAAGCAGTCGAATTGGCCTCGATCGACGAGGGCTTCGAGAAGACCCTTAACCGGCATCAACTCGAGAAACTTCTTCCTGAGCTCTCGCGAAGGGAGCGCGTGATACTCGAGCGAAGGTTCTTCCGAGGCTGGACCCAGGAGCGAATCGCGGAAGACATAGGCGTCAGCCAGATGCAGGTCTCCCGACTCCTCTCGCGAACGCTTGCCGCTTTGCGGGGGGGCTTTGGTGAGTCCGAGGGACCCGAGGGCGTGGTCCTAAGCGATCACACTTAGGTCAGAGACCCCGATCAGTCGTCCTGGTGCCGCCAGGCCCAAAGGATCAGTAGCAGCACTATCACCCCAACGATCCCACCGGCGACGAAGGGCGCGGGGCTTCGTCCCGCGTTCGCTCCGACCTTCTTCACCGCCAGGCGCCCCGTTTCCGCGGTTGACTTGCTCACGTCTTTAGCGAGGCCCGCAAGTTGGGATGCGCGCTGCTGGACCTGTTCCGCGTTGTCGGAAACAGCTTCGAATACTCGAGCCGTTACCTCCTCCACGGCCTCCGACGCATGCTTGATGTCGGTGACCGCCATGTAACCACCTCCACAAATCGTGGCCTTCCTGCCTCCTCATGCAATACCCCGATGGCGGGCCGGCAAAAACTCGCTACCGACTTCGGTGATGAGATCAATCGGTTCAATCAGTGATCGGAGTCTCGGAGCTGTCCGGGACCCGGGCGGGTTCGAGTCCCGATTTGCGGGCAGCCAACGCAAACCTGCGGGCGTCGCGGGGCGCGCAGCCATGGGCATCGTTGTTGAAGTACGCGAAGACCGTTTCGTTTGTGCTCCATAGCCCGGCGAGCTTCCTGGCCCACGTACGCAGCGCGGTGTCGCCATAGCAGGAATCGGGTGAGCCTTTCCCCCAATGGAAACGGACGTACCCCCAGTCGGCGGTCCGCCATGCCGGCACCGGGACCGGCCCTCCGTCGGCGAGGCAGATCGCCGCCCTGCGGCGCTCGAGCACCCTTCGGCAATCCTCGTTGAACCAGCTTCTCTCGCGCATCTCCACCGCCACCCGGGCCTTGGATGGGAACGCCTTGAGGGTGGCATCGAGGGCGTCGGGATCGCCCTTCAAGGTTGGTGGCAGCTGCAAGAGGAACGGCCCGAGCTTGTCTCCGAGACCAACGGAACGCTCCACGAGGAGGCGAACGGGATCTTTCGGCTCCCTCAGACGGCGAATATGGGTCAGGTAGCGGCTGGCCTTCACTGCCACCACGAAGCCATCTGGAAGCGCCGTCGCCCATTGTTCGAAAGCCTCTTTGCTCGGTAGGCGGTAGAAGGCATTGTTCAGCTCGACCGTTTCGAACCGGTCCGCGTAGTACCCGAGCCATTGCTTCTGGGGGAGGCCACTGGGATAGAAGCCACCCTTCCAGTGCTTGTAGTGCCATCCGGAAGTCCCGACGAGCAGAGGCATTTCTAAAGCGATCTTGTTCCACACGACTGAGCTACCGCCAGAGACAAAGAGGAAAAAAAAAAAAAGTACGGTTCGGCGTGTTGGGCGTCGCAGCCCGGGGTACTCAACTCAATGCCTGCCCCCAAAGGAGGGACCGGCCCTGGGTTACGGAGAGAGAAACTGCCTAGGGCCGGTCCCATCTCCCTTGCCCAAACGCGGCGAGCCGTCAACCGCGACCGGTCGACCCCTGGCGAGTACGCTCCCCCGCCGGAGGTGTTCGAGCGCCTGGTGGGCTCCGCCGCCTTCAAAGCGGTTGGCTGCGGTGATCCCGCAGCGGCGGGTTCGATTCCCGTCCACCTCCGCCACGCCAATATCCCCGCCGGCGCTGGGTCCGGCCGGCGGGGATCTTGGCAGGCGTTTGCTTGGCGACGGTACGGTCGGGGCCGTCGTGACTGCCCGCGCCGCCACTCCGGAGGACGCAGCCGAGGTGGTGCGGCTGGCCGGGCTCATGTTCGCCTCGATGGGCTTCGACGTCACCGACGAGTGGTCGGCCCGCGCGACGGCAGCGTTCGTCCAACGCCTCGGTGGTGACATGACGGCATTCGTGGTCGACCGGCCGGACGGGGAGCCCGGGCTGGCGGCCGGCGGCGCCGGTGTGGTCACGACCCGACTGCCGACGCCGGCCA